>JBIIWQ010000065.1:0-8695 GCA_044338805.1 Crocinitomicaceae bacterium | reverse complement strand
GGAGTAGGAACTGGCGATGTGCAACTTGCTTTTGATTCTCAATATAACAGAGACAATTCAAAATTAAAGCCTGAAAACAGATTACGAGCGCATAATTCCTATATTACAAGCTGGGTTAGTTTTGGGATATTAGGAATAGTCTGTTTTCTTGGGATGATTTTGAACTTTTCAATATACCATTGGAAAAAATGTAATTTTCTGCCGTTAATGTTCATCTTAGTAGCCGCAAGTACTTTTCTGTTAGAAGACACATTAGAAACACAAACTGGCGTTACCTTTTTTGCTTTTTTCTATGGTTTATTTATGACGGCAATTCCGAGAACAGCAATAAAGCCAAATTAAGATTGATTTCCTTTCTTAAAGATACTTCCTACTTCCTTTCCAATTTTCTGAATGGCTTCAACTCCTTTGGTGATTGCACTCACATCTATGTCGTCATAATTCCCATACATATTTTCAACGATGCTTTGCGAAGGATATATAATAATTGTATCATTTTCAGGAAATGCTTTTTCTAATTTACCTGGAAAAGAATCTATTCCAGAAGCATACGAAATACCCCCATTTCGCGCAGAACAAAAAATCAATAAATCAGCGTCAGATTTCTTTTGATTAAGTAAGAAAAAATCATCAATTTCCTCAATTTCAATCGATTTTATTACGATTGCTATTTTATTTGCTTCACTTACTTTCTGCCACCTTTCATAAGTCGCTGCAGTAGCATATAATTCTAGCTTAATATTCAATTCTTTGCCAAGTCTAATTAGTCGTTCAACCCACAAAGCAAAACTACTTTCTAATTCAGCCATTGGTGGAGCAACTACAATAATTTTATTGTGAGAAACAAATGGTTTATCGAATTGACAAAAGAAGATTGTTTTATCACACACATCCAGTAAATGGTCTCGGTCGTCTCCTACAATTCGCTTTAATAAATTCGTTTTACGGTTATCATTCAACACAACAATATCTGTAACTAATTCTTTAGAAACACGCGAAATTCCAGAAGACAAGTTGTGATCTATTGTTGCAATTGTATTGATTTTAGCTTCATGCCCTGAAAAATGGCGCACAATTTCCTCCAATGATTTCCGTGATTTACGAATCATTCGTTCAGCATCCTCATTATTTGGATAAACGCTCACTACAGAAATAGGATTAATTACTTTGGGATCAGAAACCATCAACGCAAAATCTAGCAAGGATTCATTTCCTTTCAATTCATTCATGCAGACCAATAAATGTTTGTTTCGCAAGCGTGTTTCAGTCTGATCATCGTCCCCTTTCTCCGCTAATTCAATTAACAATCTTTTCCCTGCATTTTCTGTTACAAAAGAGGCTACCATGCACGTAAATAGAATCAGTAAAACGGTTCCATTTACAATATTAATATCCAAAATTTTATTTTGAAATCCAACCATGATAATCGCCAAAGTTGCTGCAGCATGAGAAGTACTTAATCCAAAGATTATTTGACGTTCTGTTTTCGTCATTTTAAAAATCTTTTGGGTCAAAAAGGCTGCTAACCATTTACTAAAAATTGCAAACGTGGTTAATACTCCGGCAATAATTAACGGCCAAGTCCCCGTAAAAAAGACTTTATAATCAACGACCATTCCAACAAAAATCAAAAAGAACGGTATAAACAGGGAACTTCCGATAAATTCCACACGATTCATTAAGATTGAATTATGAGGAATCAAGCGATTTAATACCAAACCAGCGACAAAGGCACCAATAATATGCTCTACTCCTGCCACTTCAGCAAGAAAGGCTGAAAAAAACACAATTGACAAAACAAAAATATATTGAGATGATTTTTCGCTGTCCAACTTACTAAAAAACCAACGTGCCACCTTTGGAATAAGGTAAAACATGATGATTGAAAAAATAGTCAAGGAGGTTATCAAACGCAACCAAAATGCACCATCCAAGTTCCCTTGAGCAGAACTCGTAATTACAGCAAGAATAATAAGTACAGCAGTATCTGTCAATATTGTTCCGCCAATCGTAATAGCAACAGCCTTATTTTTTGTCAATCCAAATTTCGATACAATAGGATAAGCAACTAACGTATGCGTTGCAAACATACTAGCTGTTAACCAACTTGCTGTTTGAGACAATCCTAAACCATAATAGCAAAGTGGAAAACCAAGCAAAATCGGAACAAAAAAGGTTAATCCACCAAAAGTGATACTTTTCTTGAGGTATTTTTTAAATTCATTCATGTCCAGTTCCAAACCAGCCATGAACATGATATACAATAATCCAATAGTTGAAAATAACTTAATTGAACCTTCCGCTTTCATGTGCTCTGGTCCAATTAAACCAAATCCATGTGGGCCTATTATCACACCAGATATTATCAACCCAATAATTGCTGGAATTTTAATTTTTCTGAGAATAATTGGAGACAATAAGATAATAAATAACAACAAGGAAAATACAAGGACTGGATTTTTTAAGGGTAGATGAAATGCTTCAAATAAATGCGCAAAAAAATAGTCCATACCACTTCTCTTTAATTGTTGTGGACAAAGATAGTTCTTTAGCTTCATGTTTTAATACACTATTAATATTTCTTAACGGAATATTAATCTTTCATAAAAAGCACCCAGTATTTGTTGTTTTTCTTCTGCAATTCAGCACATAGAACTGCATTTTGAATTGAAATTGAAGTTCTATAAAAAGTAATTAGTCTATCTTTGACGAAAATTACTCAAATGCGTTTTGAATTAACCAAAGAATTTCTTGAAATACTTCGCAAAAAAATAGCGGAGCAGGATGTCCTTTGGATTAAAGAACATGTTTTTGAGTTGCACTTCGCGGATATTGCTGAAATACTAGATAAGTTATCCAACGAAGAGGCAAAACACATTTATTTTCAGCTTGACGAAGAAGTTCAAGCGGATGTATTAATGGAATTAGAAGAAGATGTTCGAGATCGCTTTCTTGCCTCTCTTTCTTCAAAAGAAATTGCCGACCAACTTGAAAATTTAGATTCAGATGACGCTGCCGATATACTTGGCGAACTTTCTGATAAACAAATTCAAGAAGTCATCTCTCAAATGGAGGATGATGAAGCCGCAGAAGACATCGTAGACTTATTAAGTTACGACGAAGATACGGCTGGTGGATTAATGCAAAAAGAGTTTATTCAAGCAAAATTAAATTGGCCTGTAAATCGCTGTTTGGTTGAATTACGGAGACAAGCAGAAGATGTTGAAAAAGTGTATACTATTTATGTAGTAGACGATTTCAATAAATTGGTGGGGGTTTTATCGCTAAAAAGACTCTTATTTGCGAGTCCCAAAACGAAAATAATTGACCTCTATTCTGATAAGAATATTATATCTGTAAAAACCAGTGATGACAATGAAGATGTTGCCAAAGTCATGGAAAAATATGATTTGGTTTCTGTTCCAGTTGTCGATTTACAAAATAAACTTGTAGGAAGAATTACGCTTGATGATGTTGTGGATGTCATCAAAGAAGAGGCTGACAAGGATTTCCAATTGGCTTCTGGTATCTCTGAAAGAATTGAATCCAACTTTAGTGTTTGGAGAATGACGCGTGCTCGAATTCCTTGGTTATTAATTGCCATGTTGGGCGGAACACTTGGTGCACAGCTGATCTCAAGTTTTGAGGTTGGAATTTCAAAAGTTCCAGCTTTGGCCTTTTTTATTCCGTTAATTACAGCAATGGGTGGAAATGTTGGTGTGCAATCATCGGCGATAGTTGTGCAATCTCTGGCAAAAGGAAATGACCAATTTGGAAGTATTTTATCTAAGATTTCCAAAGAGGCACTTGTTGGTTTGGTCAATGGATTGATATTAGCGAGTTTAATTTATGGAATTGCAACTGTTTTTGAAAACTCAACTTTAGGAATTGTAGTAAGTATTTCCTTATTTGTTGTGATCATCTTTGCAGCAATCTTCGGAACACTTATTCCCTTGATATTGAATCACTATAAAATAGATCCAGCATTGGCTACCGGACCATTTGTCACAACGTTAAATGACATTGTTGGGTTATTTATCTACTTTTCTGTGGGGATGCTTTTGTATCATATTTAGGAAAAGTTGTCTGAACTGGGATTCGTTGGATTATTAGATTACTTTGATTTTGCTTGTTTGAAAGCAACTTATTCCGTAAATTCAAATAAACATTCAATTTCAAATGCATCAAAACACATTAAAATTTGCTGAACTTACTTCAACCATTATAGGTTGTTCTATGCGTGTGCATTCTGCACTTGGAAACGGTTTTCAAGAAGTTATTTATCAGCGCGCTCTTGCCATTGAGTTTCAGGAAAATGACATTTCTTTTCAGCGGGAATTTGAAATGCCTATTTACTATCGCAATAACAATATTGGTACAAGACGTGTTGATTTTTTAGTTAATCAAAATATTTCAGTCGAAATAAAGGCATTAACATCAATCGAGGATGTCCATTTTGCTCAAGCAATAAATTATTTGGAAGCCTACAATCTAGAAGTTGGATTGCTAATTAATTTTGGTGAAAGAAGTTTAAAATTCCATCGACTGACAAATAAAAAATTCAAAATTATAACACAAGATTGAATCTCAAAAATCAATAAATCTCATAAATCCCAGTTCAGACAATGTGGGGATGCTTTTGTATCATATTTAGGAAATTGTCTGAACTGGGATTTATTGGATTATTTAGATTCTTTTGATTTTGTTTGTTTGAAAGCAACTTATTCCGTAAATTCAAATAAACATTCAATTTCTAATGCATCAAAATACATTAAAATTTGCTGAACTTACTTCAACCATTATAGGTTGTTCTATGAGAGTGCATTCAGCACTTGGAAACGGCTTTCAAGAAGTTATTTACCAGCGTGCTCTTGCCATTGAGTTTCAGGAAAATGACATTTCTTTTCAACGGGAATTTGAAATGCCAATTTACTATCGCAATAACCATATTGGTACAAGACGTGTTGATTTTTTAGTTAATGAAAATATTTCAGTCGAAATAAAGGCATTAACATCAATCGAGGATGTTCATTTTGCTCAAGCAATAAATTATTTGGAAGCGTACAATCTAGAAGTTGGATTGCTAATTAATTTTGGCGAAAGAAGTTTAAAATTCCATCGATTGACAAATAAAAAATTTAAAATTATAACACAAGACTGAATCTCAAAAATCAATCAATCTTATAAATCCCAGTTCAGACAATGTGAGTGTTTTTTATACCATTTAGAAATTCATCATTTTTCAATGGCGTATTTTTCTAGGATTTTATCAGCCAAAACAGCACTTAATTTAAAATAGCTTTCTTCTGTCCAGCCACCAACGTGCGGGGTAAACAAAACAGCATCTGATTTCAATAAATAGGTAAATTCTTCTGGTAATTCTTGCTCGAAAAAGGATTCAAAACTTGTTCTTTCATATTCCAAGACATCTAATCCTGCTCCAATCACTTTTCCAGCTTTTAACGCTTTCACTAAGGCGGCTGTTTCAACAATTTTTCCGCGTGAAAGGTTCAATAAAAAGACGGATTTTTCAATTTTATTAAAAAACTGATCGTTTGCCATATAAATCGTTTCTTGATTTTGAGGGATATGGAAACTGATTACATCTGCATTTTTCAAGAGCGCATTTAAGGTGCATTCCATGACAAAGTGATCCCCAAAATTCTTTTTGTATTTGTCGTAAGCCATTAATTTAACATCAAAACCTTGGAGTTTTTTTGCAAATGCCTTTCCATTATTTCCAAAACCAATTATTCCGACCGTTTTACCATCTAATTCCACTCCTCTATTTCCTTCGCGGTCCCATTTTCCTGCTCGAACTTCTCGATCTGCAGTGTGCATTTTTCGCATCAAGCTCAATAACATTCCCAACGCATGTTCACCGACTGCATTTCTGTTTCCTTCAGGCGCATTGAACAAATCAATTTCCCGTTTTTTGCAATAACGTTCATCAATATTTTCCATTCCGGCACCAGAACGCGCAATGAATTTTAGCTTCGGTGCAAATTGCAGAAACTCTTCGTTCATCGCAAACCTCGAACGAATGACAATTCCAACGGCATCATTGATTTCTTCTAAACACTTTTCTTTTGATATTTCAGAAGCGTCAACACACGAATATCCTTCAGAAGTTAATCTTGTTGCTAAAATTTCGTGGACGGTATCTAAAAAAACTACTTTCATAAATGAGATCAACAATGCGTTTTATCAAAAATACGCAAAGAAACTGGGTGGAAATAGAAACTAATGCAGTAAATCTGAGAAAAAAATAAGCTTTAAAGTTTTTGCTGATTAAGAAACTCTTCAAAATAAAGAACTTTTTTTGAATCTGAAGTCTGAAATAAGAATGGATCTACATCGTTTGCCATCGCTTTCATGTCAATTGTTTTACAGTGATTTAAAATTACTTCTGACAGTTGGGTTGAATTAGAAATTCCCGTTTTTATTTGTAAAAAATCGTAATCGGGAAGTACGTTCAAACTCAAAAGAAAGACGATATCAAAAAAATCTCTCCCTTTATTTCTTTTTCTATTTAATACTGCATAAAATTTCTGCGCGAGCAACAAAGACAAGGGAGCAATTCGAATGGAAGTAAAGACATCAAATTTGTTTAAAAAGAAGGATTCTGGCTGGAAATCATATCCTTGTGCTTCAGTATCTAACTGAATTAGGATCTTTTCCTCTTGATAACCAGACAAACCAGTTTGCATTAATAATCCAGGAAAACGAATATTACAATGGAAAGCACCTTTAAAAACGTTTTTAATTTCTACCGAATATCCTTGCAATTCAAGTTCATGTTTGATAAGATTCCCCAATTCAGAAAAATCTTTGGTGGAAAGGCCAAAATTATCAAAATCAAGATCTTCCGAGAAACGTTGGTTTTGGTGAACAATGCGCAAACATGTTCCACCTATGAAAACCAACTTAGCTGCATAAGGACTTGAAAACACGATCTCAAGAATTTTGAATTGTAAGTATTCTTTTAAAAGAAAACGATCAAAAGGATGAAGAATTTCTGGATAGAATCTTTTAATCTCGTTAAAGTCAATCATTCAAATAGTTTATTAAAAGTGAATACCTTTTTATCAATGCTTTGCTTTCAAAAAGTGCTAAATAATCTTCTAATTTCTGAAAATCCATCTCCTTTAATCTCTCTTTATCCCAGCGTAATGCCTGAAAATCCAGCGTTGTTTTTAGTTCAGAATGGAAATACAAATAATCAAGAATAGTTTTTTCTAAGTTAGCAATAGAACTATTTAGTCCATTGATTTCTATCAGTTTATATCCGAAAAATAAATTTGCTTTCAAATGTTTGTAGGAAAAGTTTCCAAGTAATGAAATTTGTTGGGTGGTATTTAATGTTGAAATGGAAGTAAAACTAAAAACCGCTTCTGGTATTACATGATAAAAAGACAAGGCCGTTTCCAACGAAATATAGGATGGATGGTAAAGTTTGTTTGCAGCGAAATACAACAAACCTTGGTTAATTGGCTGGTCTTTAAAGCGATAAAATCCCCGTTTTACATTGACAATATATCCTTTTTGGCTCCATTCAAACAAGCGTCTTTTGTCAAGTTTGGGAAATGCTTTTTCGATTTCTAACAAAGAAATTAAGGGCCATGAAGCAAAATGGTTTTTAAATTCGATGAACATTTTATTAGAATTAGATGTTAAAAATAACATTTATTTCAGACAAAACGAATAAAATCTTTGGAACGGGTTGCTAATACCGATTGAGTTTTGCTTTTACTGCAAAAGACTTTTTAGCAAAGCTACTTCATCTTCTAAAACCTGAATAGTTTTTTCATATTGTAGAATTAATTTTTCTGGAAGATTTATGTGATTAATTCCTATATATCCATCTTGTTTGCAGTTGTTGAAAACCTGCTTATCATCAAATCCTAACAACTCAATTGGGTCAACTCCCAAAATTGCACTTATTTCATTTAATCGATTAATTGTCAGTTGTGTTTCTCCAGTTTCTATTTTAGAAAATGCACGCGTTGTGAGTCCCAATTGCGTTGCCACATGCTCCTGCGTTAAGTTCTTTAATTCACGCAATTGTTTGATTTTTATTTCTGGATGTTGAATCATAACTTAAGTTTTAAAAGTTCAAAATTAGAACTAATTATTCATAATAAGAAAATAAATTACGAAATTTTTTTAGTGTATTAAGCAAATTTGTAAATACTATTCAATGTATTAAGAAAAAGCAATTAAATGAAGTCCTACAAAGCCAACGAGATATTCCAACTAACAGAATCTGGAGATTTTCCATTGAATTGTAAATTCGTGCCGAAAACACCAATTCCTTCAGCCTTTGATATGCCAGGCATTTATATGTTGTTTTTTGACCAAGAGATAATTTATATTGGCCTGGCGGATAATCAACCTGCCTTGGAAAGAATTCAAATGCAATTGTCTACCATAACACTGCGAGGAGAAAGTGTTTTTTTTAATCCGGGTTCTCAAATAGCAGTTAGAAATACTCCAGTACTTAACGCCGTTTTTAATAATCAAATATTGGGTAAAAACGCAAGTGGGCCAGAAACTTCTGTGAATCGCGTAAAATATGCAGCATCAAAGTGGGACACGTTTTCTCAATTAAACCAGGACATTCTTAGTCGTTTTGTAATTGTTTGGTTTCCAGAAAACGAATGTCAAGATGAAACACTTGTTGAAATAAGAAATC
>JBIIWQ010000110.1:0-6867 GCA_044338805.1 Crocinitomicaceae bacterium | reverse complement strand
AAGGCATATTTATTTCAGCTACTCGTTGAGATACTATCTCTTTCGCTTGTTTTTTTGTTGCTACGAAAAGAATCTTTTTACCCGATTTTGCAATTTGTTTCATTGCCGCACAAGCTTGATCGAGATGCGCTATTGTCTTATTAAGGTCGATAATGTGGATACCTTTTTTCTCTTCAAAGATATACGGCGCCATTGCCGGGTTCCATTTTCTTTTCAAGTGTCCGAAATGAACACCAGCTTCTAATAATTTTTCAAAACTAACTTTTGACATTCTTTTTTTTTTAAATTGTTTACATTCCTTTAATAGATCAACATTTAGAGGGTCACAACAAGGTTGCGAGGGTACACTAATGTTTGGATCCTAAACAGCGTTAAATAAATTTTAACGTTTAGAGAATTGAAATTTCTTACGTGCTTTCGGTTGACCTGGTTTCTTACGTTCAACCATTCTTGGATCACGTGTCATCAATCCTTCTGCTTTCAATAATGTTTTGTTTTCTTCAGCAACTACAACTAAAGCTCTAGAGATTCCTAAACGAATCGCTTCTGCTTGACCGTTGATACCACCACCGAATACATTCACTTTCACGTCAAATTGACCTTCTGTACTAGTGACTGCGAACGGTTGTTCGATTTTTGACTGAAGAACAGCAACTGGAAAAACTTCTTTGTAGTCTTTCTTATTTACGATCAATTTACCCGTACCTTTTGAAAGGTAAACACGAGCAACTGATGTTTTTCTTCTTCCTAATGTGTTAATTATTTCCATACTCATTATTTGAATGTATCTAGGTTAAAAACTTCAGGCTTTTGAGCCTCTTGTTTGTGTTCCGTACCCGTATACACTTTCAAGTTTGTAAATAATCTTCTTCCAAGCGTGTTCTTAGGTAACATACCTTTAACAGCTTTTTCGATTAAACGCTCAGGATGTTTTCTTAACATATCTTGAGCTGAAGTAAAGCGTTGTCCACCAGGATATCCAGTGTAACGTACATACTCTTTGTTGACAAGCTTAGCGCCTGAGAAAGAAACTTTCTCTGCGTTGATAACGATAACGTTGTCGCCGCAGTCAGCATGAGGGGTGAAATTCGTTTTGTGTTTACCACGAATGATTTTCGCCACTTTACTCGCTAAACGACCAACAGTTTGGCCTTCAGCATCCACAACAAGCCACTTTTTATTAGCGGTCTCCTTGTTGCCGGAAACGGTTCTGTAACTTAATGTATCCACAATTTTACATTTATTAAAATAAGACAATATCCCTAAATTCGGGGTGCAAAGATATAACTTCTAAACTTTATTAACAAACGAATTTTGAAAAAAGAATTTAGAAAAGTTATTTGATAGAAATAGCAGTCAGTCAATGGTTGACATATTTGCTCTTATTTCTTCTTAAATTCATTGATTGCATTGACTGAAAAGTCACTTAATATAAGCTTTCCGCTGATGCTCGCTCTATCTGCAAGAAGTTGATCCCATTCCTCGGTTCCTTTCCAAAAAACTTCTTTTAATAAAGCCATTGCCTCTGGGTTCGAATGAGCTAATTTTTCTGATAATTTTTTAATTTCAATATCCATGTCAACGGCATTCTCGAACACATCAACAAATAATCCTTTTTTCTTTGCCCAATCAGCAGATCTCCATTCCGTGGCATTGATCGTCAATTCACTCATTGCTGAGAGCCCAATTTTTCTTTCTACTGCTGGGCCAACAACGAACGGCCCAATCCCAACTGCTAATTCAGACAATTTAACATCGGCTGTTCTTGTAGCTAGGCAATAATCTACTGCAGAAGCAAGTCCAACTCCTCCACCAACAGCTTTTCCTTGTACCCGACCTATGATGAATTTAGGCGCTTTTCTGCAAGCATTAATAACATTAGCGAATCCAGAAAAGAAAATTTTACCTTTTTCGAAATCTTGGATTGAAATAAGTTCATCAAAACTTGCCCCAGCACAAAACACCTTTTCTCCGTCCGATTTAAGAACTATTACTTTAACTGAATTATCATTTCCTAAATCAGTAATTGTTTGAGCTAATTTTTGAAGAATTTTTCCAGGTAATGAATTACTCAAAGGATGTCCAAACTCAATTGTAGCTATTCCAGATGAACTGATTGCAAATTCTACAAAGCCTTGATTTATTGCTGATGACATTTATAAATGTATTTACTAAGAATCGAAAAATGGTTATTATCTTTTATTGAATGGTTTTTTTTCAAATGGCTTTTTTTCAACTTCGGGCTTTTTAGCCGGTCTATTACCCTTTGGGGAAGCAATCTTTACATCCAATTTACGGCCATTAATGTCCATTCCATTTAATGCGTTTATTGCATTTATTGCATGGTCAGTATCTTCCATTTCGATGTATCCAAAACCTTTTGAACGCTTTGTGTCTTTTTCATACACTACATGTGCATAAGTCACAGGTCCAAATGCTGAAAAAGTTGTTTTTAAATCCTCTGAGGTGATTTCCCAATCAAGATTTGCAATAAATAAATTTACCATCTACCTAAATTTGTGAGTAAAACTCACGTTTAACTATTATTTTAAAGTAAAACTATCCGTGCCTATCAGGTTGCCTTCACAATAAATTTTTACTTTATAATTACCTTTTATCGCCTCTTCACCTTTTAAATCATAATAAATTGCAAGATCTATTCGCTCGTTTTGATAATCAATTTCTTTTTTATCTGAATAAGCAATATTTCCTAAATCTGTCTGAACCGTATTACTTGATTTCGTCTGCATCGTTTTTCCATCTGGATTTATAACCTGCATGTAAACAACTTTCTTACCTGAAGGAGTAATTGGATTTTCAGAAATCGTAAAACTCGATTTTATTTGAACTACTGAACGCGCATGGTTTGTAATCTCGGTTGTATTATTTAATTTCATTTTTAATCCAACAGAACCAAATCCAAATGCTTGTAATTTAGACCCTTTTTTAACTTGAGCACTTTTTTCTTCCGCGTCTTGTTTAAACATGTCTCTTTCTGACTTTGTATCCGTTAATTCTACAGTAGATTTATCAAGATCTGAAGTTAATTGTAAATTTTTTGTATTTAGTTCGTCAATTTGCACAACATAACCCTTCATAATTGATCGCAAAGTTTCATTTTCACGATTCAATTTAGCGATTAAAGATCCACTTACTCGACCATTTCGTTTAGCTGTTTCTAGCTCTGTAATTAAACCTTGAATTTTATCCTGTTGAATTTTCATTTCTTCTTGATCTTCAGGACGACCTTCTTCTCTAATTTTATCATAATCTGAAAGCATGTTTTTAAAATCTTTCAATAAATTATTAGAAACATCATCACCTAAAAAAGGAATCAACATTTGATTCATTCCTTCCATATCAGATTTCAAAGTAATATTTTCATTCATACAATCATTTAACTGACTGTTTTTACTAGACCAAAGATATGCCATCACAGCAAGCCCAACTAATAAAGCAAGTATAATTACAATTAATACTCCATTGCTTTTTTTTTCCGTAGATGCATTTAATTCTGACATAACTTTTTTTTTTTAATAAACAAATGTATGTATAGATTTGCTCTCAAAAAAATGTAATTCACTTTTTTACATTTTTTTACCAAATCATCGAAATAACATTATTCGATAACTTTTAACCTAAACGCTAAACTTAAATTGAAGTTACAGTGTATGAAAAACTTTCCATTATTTGATTAGAAAGTAATTTTTTACAGGCTTCTTCAACTTTACTTTCTGCAACTTCCATCGAAGCTGCCTCTAAGAATAAGCGCACATGACGTCCAATTCGAACTCCATCAATTTCTGCTAATCCAATATTTTTCATGCTGTTTGTAACAGCTTTTCCTTGTGGATCTAGAAGCGCGTCCAATGGCATAACGTCTATTTCAGCTTTGAATTTCATTTTTTTCTTTTTTAAAATACTTATTTTCTATAATCGATAAAACCAATTGCAAAAATACAATTAATGGAATTGCCCAAACCAAAAATACGGCAATTAAAATTGCACTTATCAACAAAAAGGAAAATCTAATCTCATTTCCTTTCCATTTAAAGTTTTTAAATTTCAATGAAAACAAAGGGATTTCTGACACCAATAAAAGACTCATTAAAAAGATTAAACCTACTAAGAAATAAGAATTAAAAACGTATCCAAAAATCCCTTCGCTGTATTTCCAAGTATCAAACTCTAACCATAAAATCAAAGGAAAAAATGTGAAGAAAATTGTATTTAAAGGAGTCGGAATACCAATAAAGGAGTTAGTTTGACGTTTATCGAGGTTAAATTTAGCTAAACGAAACATCGACATAAAAGGGATAAATAACGCAGTAAATGGTAAGAATTTAATATCCGCATCCATGTTGTTTGGTACTCCATAAAATACGGCATTCACCCAATTGTGTATTTGAAAATTAACATACGAGGGAAAGTCCATATCGAAAAAAGGTCCATCAATATAAATCGTAGCAATGATAACAACCATCATCAATATACCTGGAGCCAAACCGAAAGTCACCATATCAGCCAATGAATCTAATTGTTTTCCAAATTCACCTGTGACATTTAATTTTCGAGCTAAAAATCCATCAAAAAAATCAAATAATCCACCCAGAAATAGTGCAAAAGGTGCAATATCTATTCTTCCAGCGAGTGTTAAAATTATTGCCATAATGCCACACATCAAATTTGCTGCGGTAAAAAGATTGGGTATATTGAACATTGTATACTATAATATGTTAATTTAACTTTGCTTAATAAGCAAATTGAACTAAATTTACGATTCGTAAAAATTGTAAATTACTACAAAGAACACAATTTTTTAGTGAAAATGATGTTATTAAAGTCAATTTTTCTTTTTAAAACCTTTAGACCTGTGAATTTTTATTCGACTGTCATCTTTTCATTAATTGTTTCTGTCTCCTTCGCACAAGAAGATAAAGTTGCTCCAAAATATTCAAATGAATTCCTAGCAATTGGAATTGGTGCGGATGCATTAGGGCTTGGCAATGCTGTAGTAGCTCAAACTGGTAATGTCAACTCAGGATATTGGAATCCAGCTGGTTTGACAAAAGTCACAAAATGGTTAGAAGTTGGCATGATGCACTCTGAATATTTTGCTGGAATTGCGAAATATGATTATCTAGGGTTGGCTCATGCAATTGACGACAAAAGCACTGTTGGCTTCTCTGCTATTCGTTTTGCAGTTGATGATATTCCTAACACAACTCAATTAATTGACAATTCGGGTAATATCAATTATGACAATATTTCTACATTCACGGCAGCTGATTATGCCTTTTTATTCTCTTATGCTCGTAAACTAAAAATTGAAGGATTAAGTGTAGGTGGTAATTTTAAAATTATTCATCGTAAAGTAGGTGATTTTGCAAAATCTTGGGGATTTGGATTAGATGCTGGTGCGCAATACCAAATTAAAGATCGCTGGAAATTCGGTTTAATGGCACGAGATATTACTTCAACATTTAACGCATGGGTTTTTACCTTAGATCAACAAACACAAGAAGTATTCCTTGCAACTGGAAACACATTACCACAAAATGGATTAGAATTAACATTACCAAGAATAATTTTAGCGAGTTACGGTAAATTTAATTTAGGCAAAAAAGGAATTTATGCAGCAGGAGAATTGGATTTAGATATAACAACAGACGGGAGAAGAAATACGTTAATTCGAACTGGATTAGTTTCTATGGATCCACATTTTGGGTTAGAATTTGGTTTTAAAAGTTTTGTAGCTATTCGCGCCGGAGTCACAAACATGCAGTATATTAAAAACTTCGATGACACAAAATCATTAAATATCCAACCAAATATTGGGTTAGGTGTTACAATTAAAAATTTTCATTTAGATTATGCCTTTACAGATATAGGTGATGCATCCGTTGCTCTCTATTCTCACGTCATATCCTTACGGATAAAGCTTGAAAAACCGAAAAACATGAAATAAAAATGAATTTTAAAATCTTCATACTACTAATTCTTGTAACATTTACTTCAAAACTTGTTGAGAGTCAAACATACGGTAACGAGTGGATTAATTATTCTCAAAAATATTATGCTTTTAATGTTTACACTGCAGGTATTCACAAAATAGATTATACAGCTTTATCCAATTCAGGAATTCCAGTTGGAACCTTTTCATCGCAAAATATTCAATTATTTGGAAGGGAAAATGAAATTCCATTGCACATTGTAGATGGTGGAGATTTAACAATGGATCCGGGAGATTACATCTTATTTTATGCAGAAAAAAATGATGGATGGTTAGATTCAACACTTTATGATACACCAAGTGATATTGGAAATCCTAAATACAGCTTATACAACGATACCATTCAATATTTCTTTACTTGGAATAATTTAACAACAAATTTGAGGTATACAGTTGAGTCCGATTTAGATTTTGCATCCTATACTCCATCCAATTATATATTATTTGAAAAATTTCAATCCAATTCATCATCCTATAATGAAGGTGAAAAATCATCTGATGCCTCTAGTTCATTTTTCACTTCTGGAGAAGGATGGGGAAGCACACCAATAAATGGCGTTTCGGGATATGTTTGGGATTGGAGTGCAACACCCATTGATAACGTTTATCAAGGATTAGATGCTCCAATGGTTCAATACCGTGCTGTAAGTGTCGGTGTTTCAAATGCTTCTTCAACTGGCTTAGGAAATCATCACACATTGCATACAATTGGTTCCTCCAATTATGTTATTCAAGACTCTATTTTCACCGGTTACAAAGCTATTCACATAACAAAATCATTTCCTTCGAGTATTTTGCCCGCTTCTGGAGGTTCAAATTTTAAGGTTTCGATAATTGGTGATCAAGGAGCTTTG
>JBIIWQ010000064.1:0-8721 GCA_044338805.1 Crocinitomicaceae bacterium | reverse complement strand
TGGTGTACCAAGATCTGGCAAAACTTATTTATATGATGGAGGAACGGGAGATCGTTTCCATCAAACAGCGACAGTTGGTGTGATTTACATGCTGAAATTATCTCACATGGTTGATGATAAGATGCATGCACGTTCTATCGGACCATACTCATTAATTACGCAACAACCTCTTGGTGGTAAAGCACAATTTGGAGGTCAGCGTTTTGGTGAAATGGAGGTTTGGGCACTTGAAGCATTTGGTGCTGCAAACATATTACAAGAAATCTTAACCGTTAAATCGGATGATGTTATGGGGCGTGCAAAAGCATACGAAGCGATTGTTAAAGGAGATAATATTCCAGAACCTGGAATTCCTGAATCGTTCAACGTATTGTTGCATGAACTTAGAGGCCTTTGCCTTAACATATCATTAGATTAATTGTCAAGTTGTTGAATTAAGAAAAGAAGCAAAACATGGCTTACAGAAAAGAAACACCGAAAAAACAAAGTAGCTTCAATAAAATTACGATTTCATTGGCTTCGCCTGAAATCATTCTTGAGCAATCAAGTGGAGAAGTACTTAAGCCTGAAACGATAAACTATCGTACATACAAGCCTGAAAGAGATGGTTTGTTCTGCGAAAGAATCTTTGGGCCGGTAAAAGATTACGAATGTCATTGTGGTAAATACAAAAGAATCCGTTACAAAGGAATCGTTTGTGACCGCTGTGGTGTTGAGGTTACAGAGAAAAAAGTACGTCGTGAGCGTATGGGACACATCTCTTTGGTGGTTCCAGTTGCACACATTTGGTATTTCCGTTCTCTACCGAATAAAATTGGTTACCTATTAGGTTTGCCTTCAAAGAAATTGGATCAAATTATCTATTACGAAAGATATGTTGTGATTAAAGCTGGAATTGGAGTAAACATTGATGGATCTCCATTAAAGCGTTTAGATTTTTTAACTGAAGAAGAATATTTAGATATTTTAGATACACTTCCAAAGGAGAATCAATATCTTGAAGATACAGACCCAAATAAGCTTATTGCGAAAATGGGTGCTGAAGCGTTATATGACTTGTTGAAAACAATGAATTTGGAGGAAACTTCATACAATTTGCGTCACCAAGCAAGCACTGAAACGTCTGTTCAAAGAAAAAATGAAGCGTTAAAACGTTTACAAGTCGTTGAATCGATGCGTGAATCTCAAGGAAGAATTGATAACCGTCCAGAATGGATGATTGTTAAAGTTGTTCCAGTTATTCCACCAGAATTAAGACCGTTAGTTCCTCTTGATGGTGGACGTTTCGCTACTTCTGATTTAAATGACCTTTATCGTCGTGTTATTATCCGTAATAACCGTTTAAAGCGTTTGATAGAAATCAAAGCTCCTGAAGTAATTTTACGTAATGAAAAACGTATGCTTCAAGAATCTGTTGATTCACTTTTTGATAACTCAAGAAAATCAAGTGCTGTAAAAACTGAATCTAATCGTCCTTTGAAATCTCTTTCGGATTCATTGAAAGGTAAACAAGGTCGTTTCCGTCAAAACTTACTTGGAAAACGTGTTGATTATTCTGCACGTTCTGTAATTGTTGTTGGACCAGATTTGAAATTACACGAATGTGGTTTACCAAAAGATATGGCTGCTGAATTATACAAACCGTTCATTATTCGTAAGATGATTGAACGTGGTATTGTAAAAACGGTAAAATCTGCTAAGAAAATTGTAGATAAAAAAGAGCCAGTTGTTTGGGATATTCTTGAAAACATTTTGAAAGGACACCCTGTTCTTTTAAATCGTGCTCCTACTCTTCACAGATTAGGTATTCAAGCATTCCAACCTAAATTGATTGAAGGTAAAGCAATTCGTTTACATCCATTGGTAACAACAGCTTTCAACGCCGATTTTGACGGTGACCAGATGGCTGTGCATTTACCACTTGGAAATGCTGCAATTTTAGAAGCGCAATTATTGATGTTGGCTTCTCATAATATTTTGAACCCAGCTAATGGTGCTCCAATTGCCGTTCCTTCTCAGGATATGGTACTTGGGTTATACTATATAACGAAGGGTAAAATGACAATGGGTGATGATATCGTTAGAGGTGAGGGTGGAACGTTCTATTCTCCTGAAGAAGTTATTATCGCATACAACGAAAAGCAATTGGATCTTCACGCTCATATCAAAGTGAAAACGTATGATTTGAATGAAGAAGGTGTTCCTACTTTACAATTAGTGGAAACAACTTGTGGAAGAATTCTATTTAATGAGCGTGTACCGAGAGAAGTTGGATACATCAATGATGTAATGACGAAGAAAGCTCTTCGTGATATGATTGGTGAAGTATTGAAAATTTCTGGAACATCTCGTACGGCACAATTCTTAGATGATATTAAGGAATTAGGATATGACATGGCCTTTAAAGGTGGTCTGTCTTTCAACCTTGATGATATTATCATTCCAAAAGAAAAAGTGGAATTGGTTATAAAAGCTGAAAAAGAAGTGAAAGATGTTATGATGAATTATAACATGGGATTAATCACTAATAATGAGCGTTATAATCAGATTATTGATATCTGGACACATACGAATTCAAGATTGACGCACACATTAATGGAGCAATTGAAAACTGACAAACAAGGTTTCAATTCGATCTACATGATGTTTGACTCTGGAGCTCGTGGATCTAAAGAACAAATTCGTCAGTTATCTGGAATGCGTGGATTGATGGCGAAACCTCAAAAATCTGGTGCTTCAGCACAAGAAATTATTGAAAATCCTATTCTTTCTAACTTTAAAGAAGGGCTTTCGATTCTTGAGTACTTTATTTCTACTCACGGTGCACGTAAAGGTCTTGCAGATACTGCCTTGAAAACGGCGGATGCGGGTTACCTAACACGTCGTTTGGTGGATGTTGCTCAAGATGTTGTAATTAATGCTGATGACTGTGGTACTTTAAGAGGTATTGTTGCAACGGCATTGAGAAAAAATGATGAGATTGTTGAACCATTATATGACAGAATTTTAGGTAGAACTTCAGTACATGCTGTTTACTATCCAGAATCTGATGACGTAATTGTTTCTGCTGGAGAGTTGATTTCTGAAAATGTTGCTAAGATTATTGAAAAAGCAGGTATTGAAGAAGTTGAAATTCGTTCAGTTCTTACATGTGAAATGAGAAGAGGAGTTTGTTCAAGATGTTACGGTCGTAACCTTGCAACTCACCGTCCAGCTCAACATGGTGATGCTGTTGGAGTAATTGCTGCTCAATCAATTGGTGAACCAGGAACACAATTAACACTTCGTACATTCCACGTTGGGGGTACAGCTTCTAATACGACAGATATTTCTGACATGAAGGCGAAAGCTAACGGTAAGTTAGAAATCGACGAATTACGTACAATTGACAAGAAAAGTGCTGATGGTACTGTAAGAAGAGTTGTTGTTGGTCGTTCTGCTGAATTGAAAATTACAGATGAGAAAACTGGTATTGTTATCATGAATGCAAACGTTCCTTACGGTTCTGAAATGATGATTGAAAACAATATTAAAGTTAAAAAAGGAGACGTTATTTGTAAGTGGGATCCATATAATGCTGTTATTGTTTCTGAAGTATCTGGTAAAGTTGTTTTCGATAATGTAATTGAAGGTATTACTTTCCGTGAAGAAGTCGATGAGCAAACAGGATATACTGAAAAAGTAATTACAGAATCGAGAGATAAAAAGAAAAACCCTGCAATTCATATCATTGATGCAAAAACAAAAGAGGTATTAAGAGAATATTCTTTACCTGTTGATGCACACATCGCAGTTGGCGAAGGTGATAAAATTGAAGCTGGTGAAACATTGGTTAAAATACCTAGACTTGCTGGTAAAACAGGAGATATTACAGGAGGTTTACCACGTGTAACTGAATTGTTTGAAGCACGTAATCCTTCTAATCCTGCAGTTGTTTCTGAGATTGATGGTATTGCTGAATATGGTAAGATTAAAAGAGGTAACCGCGAGATTCAAATCACATCTAAAACAGGTGAGATTCGTAAATACTTGGTTCCACTTTCTAAGCATATTCTAGTTCAAGAAAATGATTTCGTTCGTGCTGGTCAACCATTATCTGATGGAGCGATTACACCAAACGATATTTTGAATATTGAAGGACCAACGAAAGTACAAGAGTATATCGTGAATGAAATTCAAGAGGTTTATAGATTACAAGGGGTGAAAATTAATGATAAACACTTCGAAGTTATCGTAAGACAAATGATGTTGAAAGCAGAAATTATTGATGCTGGAGATACACGTTTCTTGGAAGGACAATCAGTTCATAAAGCAGATATCATGGAAGAAAATGATGCTGTATTTGGAATGAAGATAATTATTGATGCTGGAGAATCGACAACATTGAAGCCTGGTCAAATGGTTTCTGCACGAAGATTACGTGATGAAAATTCACAATTGAAACGTACAGATAAAAAATTGATTGACGCAATTGATGCTGTTCCTGCAACATCTACTCCTTTACTTCAAGGTATCACACGTGCTTCGTTGCAAACTCAATCATTCATTTCTGCAGCTTCCTTCCAGGAAACTACGAAAGTATTGAATGAGGCAGCGATATCAGGTAAAGAAGATAATCTACTTGGATTAAAAGAAAATGTTATCGTTGGTCACTTGATTCCAGCTGGAACAGGTGTAAGAGATTTTCAAAAAATGATTGTAGGTTCGAAAGAAGCACTGCAAGAATTGATTGAAGGTTAAGCTTTAACAACTAAAATATAAAGGAGTAGCAGAAATGTTACTCCTTTTTTTTTGAAAAATAAGAGCATATATGTTCTTCGAAACAAAAGAATAACTAAATTCAACAATCAAAAAATAGATAATGGAAAATAACAACGAAAATCAAGTAAATATTGAATTGACAGAGGAAATAGCTTTAGGCGTTTATTCAAATCTTGCAATAATAACACATTCACCAGCAGAGGTAGTTTGTGACTTTGTACAACTAATGCCTGGAATGCCAAAGGGTAAAGTTCGTTCTCGTGTAATTATGACACCTCAGAATGCGAAAAGATTTATGCGTGCTTTGATCGAAAATGTTCAAAAATATGAGCAAAGCTTCGGGGTTATTGATGATGCAAATACACCAGGAATGCCACCAATGAATTTTGGAACTCCAAACACTATGGCATAAATTAACATTAATTAAATATATCTTCTATTTCAAATACGTAGTTTTGTAATATGCGTTTATCGATAATCTTTTTTACTTTTCTTTTTGGGATACTTTCCCTTGCTCCAAACATGCAAGGTGGACAGTTCTTTAAATTAAGTGAGATTATTGAACATTACAATGGTCATCAAGAAAGTAAAGATGGATTTAACTCTGTTCTTAACTTCGTTCAAGACCATTATTTCAGTAATAAAAATTCAAAAGAAAACAAACATAATTTACCGTTTAAATCTGTTGTAGCAAGTGTTTCGGTAATGCATGTGCAAAATGTTTCAATTGTTCCTGTTGTAGAAAAAGCGGAATTTTCACTTATTCAATCGCATTATTTCGGTGAACCAAGTAGCCGTAATTATAGTAAATTATATTCTATCTGGAATCCACCACAAATGGCTTAATTAACATCTTTTTAGTGAATCTAAACGATTCATAATGTTATATTAATTCATTTTCCATGTTAAATAAAATTATACATTGGTCTATTGCCAACAAATTAATTGTTGGAATATTGACCTTCGGACTTGTCGTCTGGGGAACATTCTCTTTGAGAAATTTACCCATTGATGCAGTTCCAGATATTACAAATAATCAAGTACAAATAATTACTTCAGCACCCTCATCTGGAGCTGCTGATATTGAACGCTTTGTTACATTCCCAGTGGAACAAACAATGGCAACCATTCCTGGAATAGAAGAAATACGCTCTTTTAGTCGTTTTGGATTAAGTGTTGTTTCAGTTGTTTTTAAAGATGAAACCGATATATATTGGGCTCGTCAACAAATTGCTGAAAGGCTTTCCGAAGCAAAAAATCAAATACCTACAGGATTTGGAGAACCATTTATGGCGCCTTTAAGCACAGGACTTGGAGAAATATTACAATATATTGTAAAACCTAAAAAAGGCTTCGAAAAGAAATTTGACGCTACAGAGTTAAGGACAATTCAAGATTGGGTAATTCGCAGGCAATTACTAGGAGTTGAAGGAATTGCAGATATCAGTAGTTTTGGAGGTAAACTAAAACAATATGAAATTGCTGTTGATTTAGTCCGTTTGAAAGGCTTTGGGTTAAATGTTTCTGATGTTTTTAAAGCTGTAGAACAAAATAACCAGAATACTGGAGGGGCCTATATTGAACATAATTCGGCAACAACTTATATTAGTACGGATGGTTTGATGAAGTCGATAGAAGACATCGAACAAACCATCATCTCACAAAGTGAAATGGGAACTCCAGTTTTAGTTAAGGATGTAGCTAAAGTACAAATTGGCGCTGCTATTCGATATGGTGCATTGAATTATAATACAGAAGGAGAAGCCGTTGGTGGAATAGTTTTAATGTTAAAAGGTGCGAATTCGTCAAAAGTTATAGGCTTAGTCAAAGAACGGATGGAGCAAATTAAAAAGACGCTTCCAGAAGGCGTTGAAATTAAATCTTATTTAGACAGAACAAAATTAGTTAACAGAGCGATTTCAACAGTATCAAAAAATTTGATTGAAGGCGCATTGATTGTAATTCTTATCCTAGTTTTATTATTGGGGAATTTTAGAGCTGGGTTAATCGTTGCTTCCGTCATTCCATTGGCAATGTTATTTGCAATTTCTATGATGAATATTTTTGGCGTCTCCGGAAATTTAATGAGTTTGGGTGCCCTAGATTTTGGTTTGATCATAGATGGCGCTGTTATTATCGTTGAGTCAACATTACATTTCCTCTATAATCATGGTGATAAAAATTTGAGCCAAAGAGATATGGATTCCAAAGTGTACCATTCAGCATCAAAATTTAGTAAAAGTGCTGTCTTTGGACAAATAATAATTTTAGTGGTCTACTTGCCTCTCCTTGCCTTAATTGGTATTGAAGGTAAGATGTTCAAGCCTATGGCGCAAACAGTTATGTTTGCCATTATAGGAGCTTTAATATTATCGTTGACATATGTCCCAATGATTTCTGCTTTGTTCCTGAATAAGAAAATCAAAATTCGAGTAACATTTAGTGATCGGATTGTCATATTTTTCAGACGAATTTATATGCCTGTTTTAAATTCTTTTTTAAGAAAACAACGCGTTGTTTTAGCTGGATTAGGAGGGTTGATTATTGTAAGCCTCTTTATTTTTAGTCAATTAGGTTCGGAATTTATCCCCTCTTTAGATGAAGGAGATTTCGCTGTAGAAACACGAGGTGTAACAGGTACTAGTTTGTCAACGATGATTAAAGAAACGTCTAAAGCAGCTGGAATTATTCTGAAAAATTTCCCTGAAGTAAAGGATGTTGTTGTGAAAATTGGAACCGCAGAAATTCCAACAGATCCGATGCCAATGGAAGCGAGTGATTTAATGATTATTTTAAAAGACAAGGACGAATGGACTTCTGCAACAACAAAAGAGGAATTGGCAGAAAAAATGCAATTGAAATTGGAATCAAGTCTTCCAAGTCTTTCTTTTGGTTTTCAGCAACCTATTCAAATGCGTTTCAACGAATTGATGACAGGAGCAAAACAAGATGTTGTTGTGAAGATTTATGGGGAAGATTTGAATGAATTAAGTCATTATGCCCAGAAAATTGGAGCGTTATCAAGTAAAATTGAAGGTGTACATGATGTTTATGTAGAAGAAGTTACTGGTTTGCCTCAAATGATTGTTTCATATGACAGGACAGCCCTATCAAAGTATAACATAAGCATTGACGAAGTGAATAGATCAATCAATATTAGTTTTGCTGGTCAAACCGCTGGACTTATTTTTGAAGGAGAAAAACGTTTCGATTTAGTTGTGAAATTAGATTCAACTAACAGAGCTTCTGTAGATAATTTAAAAACAATTACAGTAACATCGCCTTTAGGTGTTCAAGTTCCTTTAGAACAATTGGCAAATGTTGAATTTAAGAAAGGGCCAAATCAAATTCAGCGTGATGATGCTAAAAGAAGAATTTTAGTAGGTTTTAATGTTAGAGGAAGGGATGTCGCAAGTATTGTAAAAGAATTACAAAATGAAATAGATAAAAAAGTAGTTTTTAAACCAGGATATTTCCCAACCTACGGTGGAACTTTCAAAAACTTGGAGAATGCTCGTGCTCGTTTGATGATTGCAGTTCCAGTTTCATTGGTTTTAATCTTTTTCTTACTCTATTTAGCTTTTCAATCATTGAAACAAGCAGTTCTAATTTTTTCAGCGATTCCGCTAGCAGCATTAGGAGGAATTCTTTCTTTATGGATGAGGGGTATGCCATTCTCGATTTCTGCTGGAGTTGGCTTTATTGCACTTTTTGGTGTTGCAGTTTTAAATGGAATCGTTTTGATTTCCGAATTTAATTCACTCAAAAAGGAAGGTCATTCCAATAAGTTGAAAATTGTATTGTTAGGAACTCGTTCTCGACTTCGACCTGTTTTACTTACTGCACTTGTCGCTTCACTGGGCTTTTTACCAATGGCGTTATCTCATGGAAGCGGAGCGGAAGTGCAAAAACCTTTGGCAACAGTTGTAATTGGTGGATTAATTACCGCAACAATTCTAA
>JBIIWQ010000063.1:0-8739 GCA_044338805.1 Crocinitomicaceae bacterium | reverse complement strand
TTACAACAAAGCGTGTAAAGAAGCAGTAATGCGTTACACAGATATTTGGAATGACCTTACATTGAAAATGGGATATTGGGTGGATATGGAAGATCCATATATCACCTATGAACCAAAATACATGGAATCAGTTTGGTGGTTATTGGGTCAATTGTACGAGAAAAATCTCATGTACAAAGGATACACAATTCAACCATATTCGCCAAAAGCTGGAACAGGATTGTCATCACACGAATTGAATCAACCTGGTTGTTACAGAGATGTAACAGATACAACAGTTGTAGCACAGTTTAAAATTGTTGATGGCGAAAAATTACCGTTTGCCAAAAATGTAGGGTCAGGTCGCGACCTGACCCTGCATTTTTTGGCATGGACAACCACACCTTGGACTTTGTCATCAAATACGGCGCTTTGCGTTGGACCAAAAATTGAATATGTTTTAGTTCAATCTTTTAACCAATATACGTTTGAACCAATCAATGTAATTCTTGCAAAGAATCTTGTTGGATATCAGTTTGCCAAAGGATTTCAAAATGTTGAAACCGCAAGTGAATTAACAAATTTTAATTCTGGAGATAAAACTATCCCATATTTCATAGCTGGAGAATGTTTAGGGAAAGACTTGATCGGAATCTCTTACGAACAACTATTACCATTTGCTTTACCTGCGGAAAATCCTGAAAATGCCTTTAAAGTAATTGGAGGTGATTTTGTAACAACGGAGGATGGAACAGGAATCGTACACATTGCTCCAACGTTTGGTGCTGATGATGCTCGTGTTGCAAAAGATGCTGGTGTACCAGGATTATTAGTGATTGACGATAAAGGAAATCTGGTTCCACTTGTTGATCTTCAAGGGAAATTCAGACCAGAAATGGGAGATTATGCCGGAATATATGTTAAAAATGAATATTATGACGACGGTCAAGCACCAGAAAGGTCAGCAGATGTTCAAATTGCAATTCAATTAAAAACAGAAAACAAAGCCTTTAAGGTTGAGAGATATGTCCACAGTTATCCACATTGTTGGAGAACAGACAAACCAGTATTGTATTATCCATTGGATTCTTGGTTCATCAAAGTAACTGATGTCAAAGAACGCATGATGCAATTGAACAATACCATCAATTGGAAACCAGAATCAACTGGCTCTGGACGTTTCGGGAAATGGTTGGAAAATGTAAATGATTGGAACCTTTCTCGTTCACGTTATTGGGGAATTCCAATTCCAATTTGGTCGACAGAAGAGGGTGATGAACGTATTTGTATTTCATCTGCGGGTCAATTGAAAAATGAATGTGATAAAGCAATTTCTGCAGGTTTAATGACTTCAAATCCTTTAGCGGACTTTGATGCAAGGGACATGTCCAAAGAGAATTATGCTAAAATTGATTTGCATAAAAATTATGTGGATCAAATTGTTTTGGTTTCACCAACAGGAAAACCGATGAAGCGTGAAGCAGATTTGATTGATGTTTGGTTTGATTCAGGCGCAATGCCTTATGCACAGTGGCATTATCCATTTGAAAATAAAGCATTAATTGACAATCACGAAGGTTATCCTGGTGATTTCATTGCTGAAGGAGTAGATCAGACTAGAGGTTGGTTCTATACATTACATGCAATTGCGACGATGGTTTTTGATTCTGTTGCATATAAAAATGTTGTTTCTAACGGTTTAGTTTTAGATAAAAATGGTCAGAAAATGTCTAAACGTTTGGGCAATGCAATTGATCCATTTTCAACCTTAGAAACGTATGGCGCTGATGCTGCTCGTTGGTATATGATTACCAATGCGCAACCTTGGGATAATTTAAAATTTGATTTAGAAGGAATAACAGAGGTTCAACGTAAATTCTTCGGAACATTATATAATACGTATTCGTTCTTCACTTTGTACGCAAATATTGATGGATTTGATTATTCTGCTCAAGATATTCCGTTAGACGAACGACCAGAAATTGACCGTTGGGTGCTTTCCAAATTACATTCCTTGATTCAAGAAGTGGATGGATCTTTCGATGAATACGAGCCAACTAAGGCGGGTCGATTAATTCAAGATTTTGTAAGCGATCAGTTATCCAATTGGTATGTGAGATTGTGTCGTCGTCGTTTCTGGAAAAGTGACGATTCAAGAGATAAATTGTCGGCCTATCAAACGTTGTATACGTGTTTAGAAACGGTTTCAATTTTAGGATCTCCAATTGCGCCTTTCTTTATGGATCAATTATTTTCGGATTTGAATTCAGTAAGTAAAAGATTTGCGGTTTCATCTGTCCATTTAGTAGATTTCCCAAAAGTAAACAAGGCATTTATCAATGAGGAGTTAGAAGCTCAAATGGAGATTGCACAGCGAACTTCATCATTGGTTTTGGGACTGCGAAAGAAAGAAAAAATCAGAGTAAGACAGCCTTTGCAAAAAATAATGGTTCCTACTTTGAATAAAGCGTTTTCAGATAACATCATGCACGTAAAAGAATTGATCTTATCAGAAGTGAATGTCAAGGAATTGGAATTATTGAGCGAAGACAACAGTGTTTTAGTGAAAAGCATCAAAGCAAATTTCAAAACCATAGGGCCGAAATATGGCAAGCAAATGAAATCAATTGCTGCTATGGTTGGTCAAATGACTAGCGAAGATATTTCAAAAGTGGAAGAGAATAACGGTTGGAAAGGAGAAATTGACGGAGAAGTTATTGCGTTGGATTTAGCCGATTTCGAAATTGCAGCACAAGATATACCAGGTTGGTTAGTTGCAACGGAAGGTGGATTAACAGTAGCGTTGGATATTACAATTTCAGAGCAATTAAAAGCGGAAGGAATTGCACGTGAATTAATTAATAGGGTTCAAAATTTAAGAAAAGATTCAGGTTTAGATGTAACAGATCGTATTGTGTTAACTGTTGATACAACTGAATTTATTCAGCATGCGATTCAAGCAAATCATGAATATGTTTGCAATGAAGTTTTGGCGAATGAAATACTTTTTGCGAATCTTGGAACGGATGCTTTATTAACTGATTTAGAGTTAGAAGGTGATTCTAAAATTGGACTTGTGAAACAATAATTTTACTTATTTTATTAAGTTTAAAATATACTTATGCTTACACCGAACATTGATAAAAAACTTTTTCTTCTTGACGCTTATGCACTGATATACCGTGCTTATTTTGCTTTTGCGAAGAATCCTCGTGTAAATTCGAAAGGTCAAAATACTTCTGCGGCATTTGGATTTACGAATGTTTTAATCGATGTGATAAAAAATGAAAAACCCACGCATTTAGCCGTTGTTTTTGATCCTCCTGGTGGTTCAACGCATAGAATCGAACAATTTGAAGCCTATAAAGGGCAACGTGAAGCAATGCCTGAAGATATTCGTTCAATGATCTTACCGATAAAAAAAATTGTTGAAGCATTCAATGTTCCGATGATTGAAATGGCTGGTCACGAAGCAGACGATGTGATTGGCGCTATGGCAAAAGTTGCTGAAAAAAGAGGCTATACAACTTATATGATGACGCCAGATAAAGATTATGGTCAACTGGTTTCAGAAAATATTTTCATGTTCAAACCGGGTAGAGGTGGCAATCCACCTGAAATCATGGGGGTAAAAGAAGTGTGTGAGAAATTTGAAATTGAACATCCTTTGCAAGTAATTGATATTCTTGGTCTTTGGGGTGACGCTTCTGATAATATTCCTGGAATTCCGGGAATTGGCGAGAAAACGGCGAAACTTTTGATTCAGAAATATGGTTCATTGGAAGGGATTATTGAAAATGCACACGAATTAAAAGGCAAACAACAAGAAAACGTTATAAATTTTGCGGAACAAGGACGTGTTTCAAAAATGCTTGCCACAATAACAATTGATTTAGAAGTTGAATTCAACGAAGATCATTTGGTAATGTGTGATGTGGATGTCGAAAAGGTAAAAGATATTTTTACAGAATTGGAATTTAGAAATTTAGCGAGAAGGGTTATTGGAGAGGATATTGAATTAACGTCAACTCCTTCTGCAAGTAATGAAAATAATTCCAACGGTTCAAATCAATTAGATTTGTTTGGAATGCAAAGTTTAATTGTTGAACAGAATCCAACTGAAACGGCTGATTATAAAACGATTGCAACTGAAAAACCTTCTTATCACTTAATAACAAAGGCTGACGAAAGAAAGGAATTGTTAGCGCTTTTAATGAGCCAAAAACAAGTATGTTTTGATACTGAAACAACTGATTTAGATGCATTACATGCTGATTTAGTTGGAATGTCTTTTTCTTATAAAGAACGAGAAGCATTTTATGTTGCAATTCCAACTGATTTTGAACAAGCAAAAGCTATTGTAGAAGAATTCAATCCATTTTTCACTTCAGCAACGATTGAAAAAATTGCACACAACATAAAATACGATTTAAAAGTCTTGAATCGTTATGGAATTCAAGTTGCAAGTCCAACTTTCGATACAATGATTGCGCATTATTTGATTAATCCGGAGTCGAAGCAAAGCATGGATTTCTTAGCGGAATTTTACCTAAAATACAATCCTATTTCTATCGAAGCGTTAATTGGAAAAAAGGGAAAATCGCAAGGAAACATGCGTGATTTGAAACCAGAAGAAATTTCTGATTATGCCTGTGAAGATGCGGACATTACGTTTCAATTAAAACAATTATTTGAACCTGAAATTCAAAAGGAGCACTTGAAAGAGTTGTTTTATGGTATGGAAATGCCATTGGTTGAAGTGTTAAAAGCAATTGAGCAAGAAGGAATTGCAATTGATGTCCAAGGATTAAAAGAATATTCAAAGCAATTAGAAATTACATTGCTCGATTTAGAAACGAAGATAAAAGAAGAAGCAGGAGTGCCATTTAATTTGGATTCTCCAAAACAATTAGGCGAGGTTCTTTTTGACCATTTGAAAATTTCTGCAAAAGCAAAAAAGACTAAAACGGGTCAATATGCAACGGGAGAAGATATTCTTCAAAAGCATGAGAAAGACCATCCAATTATCCCAATGATTTTGGAATACCGTCAATTGAGAAAATTGAAAAGCACGTATGTGGACCCATTACCATTGTTAACAGATAAAGTTGATGGTAGAATTCATACGAATTTCATGCAAACTGTTACATCAACTGGTCGTTTGAGTTCAAACAATCCTAACCTTCAAAACATTCCTATTCGAACAGAAAAAGGAAGAGAAATACGTAAAGCATTTATTGCTCGTAATGCAGATTTCATTTTGATGGCGGCAGATTATTCTCAAATTGAATTGCGTATAATTGCTGCGTTGAGTGGGGATAAAAACATGATTGAAGCGTTCAAAAGTGGTCAAGATATTCACATTGCAACAGCATCAAAAGTATTTCATGTTCCCATTGATGAGGTTACGCGTGAGCAGCGAAGCGCAGCAAAGGCTGTTAATTTTGGAATAATATACGGCCAATCAGCCTTTGGATTATCTCAAAATTTGAATATTTCTAGAACAGAAGCAAAATCAATTATTGATAGCTATTTCGAGCAATATAATACCATTAAAACATACATGGACAGCACAATTGCATTGGCTAGAGAAAAAGGATATGTGGAAACAATCATGCAACGAAGACGCTATTTGTCAGATATTAATTCCGCGAATGCAGTAGTTCGTGGATTTGCAGAACGAAATGCTATCAATGCACCGATACAAGGTTCAGCTGCGGATGTAATTAAAATGGCAATGATTTCTGTTTATAATGCAATGAAAAAACAAAATGTCAAATCAAAAATGATTTTGCAAGTGCATGATGAATTGGTTTTTGATGTTGAGAAAAGTGAAATTGATGTGATGAAAAAACTTATCAAAGAAGCAATGGAAGCTGCTGTTGATTTGGTTGTTCCGATGGAAGTTGAAGTTGGAATGGGTGAGAATTGGTTAGACGCACACTAAAACAACTTGTTTTTTAGAGTGTCATAAATATGGGATTTTTCTTTTTAATTAGTTTTAATATAGGTCGATTTTAAAATCGCTAGAGTATTTAAAGAATTACCTTTAACCTTCAATGAGTTTATTCTAATTTTTTTTCTCCTATTTAAAATGCAATTTTATTAAAGTTACATTTATTCATATTTAGACGAATCTTTTTGTTTACCTATCCTATTCCTTATATAATTGATTCAAAAGAGCCTGAATTTCATTTTCATCTTTTGGTAAAATATATAACTCAATAAATTCACTCATATATGGTTCTCCATCATATTCCTTGCCTACTGAAAGTAGTTCAGTTTTTGAATCCATTTTAAATTTAAATCTTACGATTTTAACGTTATAATTTCCCTCAATCGCAATTATTTTTATTTCACTTAAATTATTCCAATTTAATTCGGGATATCTCTTAATTGTTGAAGAATTAGGATTTTTTTGTTTCTCTTTTAAAAGAATAGTATCTTTTGTAATCGATTGGCTTAAGATTTGTGAAGTTTGTCCTGCGAAAAATCCAGGTACTTTTTTACCAATGGCTTTATTAAAAAGTTTGTCCATTTTTGCTAAAACTGTACTATCTGTTTGGGAAAAAGACGTAAGTGTTGAAATACTTAAAATTAGTATAATGATTACCTTCATAATTTACTTATTAGTTCTTTAAAGTTAAATTTATAATAAACATCAATGATAACTAATTTTTTCAGTTTGTTGATACTTATTTATAATGACTTTTATATTATTATTATTATTATTATTGAGAATAATTGGTTACACACTAAAAACTAATTTTCCAACCCCTGTTTTCCATTACGTTAACCAGTGTTACCAATTCATTGGCATTCTGAATTTTAGTATAAATTGAATCGAATGCTAAGGAATTTTCTTTTATACTTGGTGACAAAGAATAAGGGAATTGATGGGGAATTACTTCGTTGGAAATTGATTCTAATTGTAATAAATACAAGCGTAATAAATCAATTGCTTCATTACTGCTAATTTTGAAATCGCTCCCTTTTACGGAAGAAAAGAACTCAATTTTCTTACGCGCTCTCGTTAACAATACATTCAATCTTTTAGATCCATTTTTTGTATTCAAAGGACCAAAGCGCATGTGAAATTCACTATTTTCGTTTTTTCCATACCCAAGACTTATAATCAATTGATCACATTCTTCTCCTTGAACATTTTCTAATGCTTTGAAAAAGGCCGAATCTGAGTCTAAACGTATTTCGAGCTTTTCCCTTGTTTGAGAAGATAATTGCGTGTAAATTTCAGCTAATTGTGTTTCTGAAAATGCAACTATTCCAATCATTTCTTTTGATTCAATGACTTTTTCAATGTAAAGTGCAACTGCTTTTGCCTCTATTTCATTTTTACGTTCATCAAAAATCCCGTTCTCAGAAAAATGCCAATTAACAGGCGTTTTTTCTTGTTTAAAAGAGGGGAACGTAATTAACTCGTTATTATAAAAATGATAATTTGAAAATCTCAAAAGTTCTGGATGCTCACTTCTGTAATGATGCTTTAAACCAACATTCTTCCAATAAAAACTTGCTTGGTGCAGTAAATCAATTGTCTCTTCACTTTGCGCTTTAAAAAATGAACTTGGTCCCATTTGTTGATGGTCACCGGCGACTACAATTCTTTTAGATCGTTGAATCGCACCCAACGCATTTTGCAATGGAATTTGACTCGCTTCATCAAAAATAGCCACATCAAAAAGCTGATTTTGCATTGGAAAGCACTTCGCAATTTGAGTAGGATTACTTAGCCAAATAGGCTTGAATAATTGAATCCAAATTCGTGCTTCTGAAGCAAATAATTCTCTTAAACTTGGAAAATTCTTGGTCTTACTAAATTCTTTGACTAGAATAGCTTTCCCTTTTTTCAATGTTGCTTTTATTGCTTTTTCTTCTGAATTTAATTTGGTGGATCCAGTTTGTAGAATTTTATGATAATATTGAAACTGCTTGTGCTGTCTCAATACTATTTCTTGACCAGTGCTAATTGCTTCCTTATCTTGTTCAGAAATAATTGTATGGCATTTATTCAACAAATCTGCAGTGGAGAATTTTGAAAAAACTGGAAATTGTGCAGTGAATTTCGTCCAATTACTTTTTAACACTCCAGCTTCCATTTGTTCAAAAGTTGAATAGTTCTTCATATTTCTCATGCACGATTCATTCATTTCGCTAATGGAAACTTTATGCTGAAGAATTAGTCCAAAGTTGCTTTTAACTCCTTCAAGGAAATGTTGAATATTCATTTCATCATCCCAATTAAAATTCAACTTCAATTGAGAATAAAGTTGGTTTAAAGCATGATTCGTATTGGCAAATAGTTTTTGCAGATCCGTTGGAATTTTCATCCATTCTTCACGGTCGCTTGCTGTGTAAAAATGTATTTGTTGAAAGATTAATTCTAATTCCGATTGAACATCATCAATCCCAATTTCGCATAATTCAATTTTTACGTGAGAAATACCTTCTGAATTCACCAAAAACTGCTTCCACTTATGAAGATTTATTCCAGCTTGATTGAAGGGAGTGTTCGCAACGTTTGACCAAGATTTTTTGAATTTCAATTTCCCGAAAAAACCTGTTGCTTTTGAAAGATGTAAGAGGTTTTCTGTCTCTGATAAGGAAGGAAAAACTTTCCAATTTGATTTTTCAAAGTCTAAATTACTTTGGATGATTTGTAGCTGGATGAACTTTTTTCTGAGCTTTAAAAATTTCTTTTGTTCCTTTGAATCAGGTGTTAAAATTGCTTGATGCCTTCTG
>JBIIWQ010000062.1:0-8760 GCA_044338805.1 Crocinitomicaceae bacterium | reverse complement strand
ATGCAACCGACCCAATTGATTTGTCTTTTCTAATTTGTGTGTCGCAACCAGCAGTTTTATCTGCATGTTCAAGTTCTGCTCCCGCAGGAAACACATGCGCACAATCGGCATTAATTTGCGATGTAAGTGGATATTGTGGAAGTACGTCTGCAGCTTATACGGCAGATTTTTGGCCTGAATTGGGTACAGCTTTTTGTGGTTCCATTGAAAACAATTCGTTCATTCAATTTGTAGCGGACGCACCTATCGTTTCCCTAAACGTTTGGGTCACAAGTAGTGCATCTAATTTGGGGATTCAAGTATTGATTTTTTCAGCAACTAATTGTTCTGGCCCAGTAACAACATATACGTGTGTGCCTCAGTTATTACCCACTGCGAGTTTTTCCCCTATTACAGCAACAGGTTTGACTCCAGGGAATACCTATTACATGATGATTGATGGTTATGCTGGTGATGTATGCAATTATACAATTGGAGTGAATTCTGGAATTCAAGTTTCTGGACAGGTAACTGCTTCTGCAACAAATATTTGTCTTGGATCTACGGTTACTTTGACAGCAAGCGGAGGAAGTGGGGTTTATAATTGGACCGCATCACCTGATTTAAGTACTTTGACAGGAAGTAGTGTATTGGCGACTCCTGTAACTTCTGGTCCTCATATTTACACCATGACAACAAGTTCCAATAATCCTTTATGCCCATCCGCCTCAGTTTCAAATATTACAGTCAACGCATTCACACCGCCAATGCCGAATGCTGGAATTGATGATACAGTTTGTTTAGGTAGTCCAATTTTTCTTTTTGGAACTCAAACGAGTTTAGGAAATACAATGTCTTGGCAAACTATTTCTGCAGGAATCATTCCAGCACCTGCGGTTTCTTTTGCCCCAAATTTCTCATCACTTACTCCAACCGTAACCGTTAATCAACCGGGATTGTATCAATTTATTTTGAGAGAGACAAACATTGGGTGTGGAATGAACCGAGATACAGTAAGAGTGCTTGTTGTACAACCGCAACAAACAGTAAATGTTACACCTCCATCGTGTTTCGGCCAAATTGACGGTCAAATAACTATTGTGAGTCCTAGTGCTGTGCAATATAGTTTTGATAATGCAACAACTTGGGTTACCAATGCTACACTTACTGGATTATCCAGCGGAAATTACACTGTTTGTTCAAAAAATGCATTGGGTTGTACTGTTTGTTCTTCTGTAACGATTGTAAATCCAATTCCATTACAATTATCAGTTTCAAATGATACAATAATCTGTGAAAATGGAAGCGCTAATTTATTAGCCACTGCGATTGGTGGCAATACATTTTTATATCATTGGGATTTCACAGCGAATGAAGCAAATAGCCAAAATGTAAGTCCAACAATTAATTCTCAATATATCGTTTATGCAGAAAATGAATTTGGTTGTTTATCACTGCCAGATACTATAAGTGTTTCGGTGTTGCCTGGAATAAGCGGTTCAATCTCTCCGAATTCAACTATTTGTCCAGGTTTTTCTTCAATAATAACTGCATCTGCGTCAGGCGGAAATGATGGACCTTATAATTTCAGTTGGTCTTCTGGACAATCTAATTCAGGATTAACATCAAGTCATACTTTATCACCAACTTCTACTACCACATATATTATTACGGTAACAGATGGTTGTGAGTCAACGCCATTAGCCTTATCTTCAACTATTACGTTACTAACATTACCAATTCCATTAATAAGCACTGCTGATATTGCAGTTTGTGAACCGGCATTCTTTAGTATATTAAATATAACCGACCCAAATTTCGTTGATCATTTAGAATGGCAAGTATCAAATGGTCAACAATTCATTGATCAAGAATCCATACAACTTGATTCTTTAGAGGCGGGAATTTACAGTATTCAATTGATCGTAACTTCACCAGAAGGATGCATTGATTCTGCAATGTTTACTAATTTCTTGACTGTTTATCCTATGCCAGTGGCGAATTTTGGTTATAGTCCAAATCCGGTTAAAATGTTTAATCCAACGGTTCAATTGATAAATTATTCGACTAATGGTGTGAGTTATGAATGGTTTATTGCTGAAGGGAATCCATCTTATGCGCAATCTCAAAATGTTCAGACATCATTCCCTGATGGAGAAGTTGGAAATTATGATGTGATGTTAATTACTACATCTGAATACGGTTGTATCGATACGTCTACTCAAATTGTGATTGTTCTTCCAGAGATTATAATCTATGTGCCAAATACGTTTACGCCAAACTCAGATGAATTCAACCAACTTTGGGGGATTCACATGGAAGGAATGGATATATATAATTTCGAATTATTGGTTTATAACCGTTGGGGACAAGTTGTTTGGGAATCGAGAAATCCTTCTGAAACATGGGATGGTGTTTATCAAGGTGAACTTGTAAAGGATGGAACTTACACATGGTCCATCAAGGCAAAAGATATTTATAGCGATGATATGTTTACATATAGTGGATATGTAAATGTTTTGAAGTAATACGAACGTTACAAAATCCATTTCTCTTCGTTGCTTCAAAAATTAACATCCTCATTTATTCCTTTAAATTCCTGCATTATTTTTTTGAGTAATATTAAAACTCCGTAGGAGTGAAATGTTTGTAACGACGGACGCAGTTCGTCGTAAAGAATGAAAATTGATAGGTTTGTGGCATATGTTTTTGGATCAAAAACTATGACACAAACAAATAGTGATTTTTTTTAAATTCGTTTATCCTGACCGCTCTTAGAATATATTAACTTTACAAAAAAATTAACGCATGTCAATCGAAGCTTTTTATCAAGATATTTTACAAGGAATTCCAAAAGCTATTCCAGCAAAAAAAGAATACGAACTTTCAATCAATCACGCACCAAAGCGTAAAGCGATTCTAAGTCCAGACGAGAAAAAATTGGCTTTGAGAAATGCCTTGCGTTATTTTCCAAAGGAGCAACATGCAGAATTAATTGAAGATTTTTTAAATGAATTAGAAACATACGGACGTATTTACATGCTGCGTTACCGTCCTGATTATGTCATGTTTGCTCGACCAATTAACAAGTATCCTGGGAAATCAGAACAAGCAAAAGCTATCATGCTGATGATTCAAAATAATTTGGATTATGCAGTTGCACAGCATCCTCATGAATTAATTACGTACGGTGGAAATGGCGCTGTTTTCCAGAATTGGATTCAGTACCGTTTGACAATGAAATATTTGGCTGAAATGACTGACGAACAAACGTTGGCGATGTATTCTGGTCACCCTATGGGATTATTCCCTTCGCACAAGGAAGCGCCAAGAGTTGTTGTGACGAATGGAATGATGATTCCGAATTATTCTAAACCAGATGATTGGGAAAAATTCAACGCTTTGGGTGTTACCCAATTCGGACAAATGACAGCAGGATCTTTCATGTATATTGGTCCGCAAGGAATTGTGCACGGTACAACGATTACTGTTTTAAATGCTGCTCGAAAAATTTCGAAAGCAAATGAAACGATCAAAGGAAAATTATTTCTGACTGCTGGTTTAGGAGGAATGTCTGGCGCACAACCAAAAGCTGGAAACATTGCAGGATGTATTTCTGTTACTGCTGAAGTAAATCCAAAAGCTGCGAATACGCGCTATTCTCAAGGTTGGGTGGATGTGTTGATCGATGATTTGGATGAATTATGCGAACGTGTTCGTGTTGCAAAGGAAAAACAAGAAGTTGTTTCAATCGCTTTTATTGGAAATATCGTTGACGTCTGGGAGAAGTTCGACAAAGAAAATATTTTTGTTGACTTAGGATCGGATCAAACTTCGTTGCACAATCCGTGGGCTGGTGGTTATTATCCAGTTGGAATTTCTTTTGAAGAAGCAAATGAAATGATGGCCAACAATCCAGATTTATTTAAGGAAAAGGTACAAGAAACGTTGCGTTTGCATGCAGCCGCGGTGAATAAACATACAGCCAAAGGAACCTATTTCTTCGATTACGGAAATGCGTTTTTATTAGAAGCATCACGAGCTGGAGCAGATGTTATGGCAGCAAATGGAATTGATTTTAAATATCCTTCTTATGTACAAGACATTCTCGGACCAATGTGTTTTGATTATGGATTTGGACCTTTCCGTTGGGTATGTGCTTCTGGAAAACCAGAAGATTTAACGAAAACGGATGAAATTGCGTGTGCTGTTTTAGAAGAAATGAAAAAGCGCAGTCCAGAGGAAATTCAGCAACAAATGGCTGATAACATTCAATGGATCAAAGGAGCTCAAGAAAATAATTTGGTAGTTGGTTCACAAGCTCGTATTTTATATGCAGATGCGGAAGGAAGAATGTTGATTGCAGAAGCATTTAACAAAGCAATTGAAAATGGCGAAATTGGACCAGTAGTTTTAGGACGAGATCACCATGATGTTTCTGGAACTGATTCACCTTACCGTGAAACGTCCAATATTTACGATGGTTCTAGGTTCACTGCTGATATGGCGATTCAAAATGTAATTGGCGATAGTTTCAGAGGTGCAACGTGGGTTTCCATACACAATGGTGGTGGCGTAGGTTGGGGAGAAGTGATCAATGGTGGTTTTGGAATGTTGTTAGACGGAACAAAAGAAGCCGATCGACGCTTGAAAATGATGCTTCATTGGGATGTAAACAACGGAATTTCTCGAAGAAGTTGGGCCCGAAATGAAGGAGCAATTTTCGCAATCAAACGCGCTATGGAAATGGAACCAAATCTAAAAATTACTGTTCCAGAATTGGTAGAAGACGCATTGGTTGATGGTATTTTTGAGAAGGTGAGGGGTTAATCGTTACGTAAATTTTGCTCCGCTGCAGTTGCACTGCTGCGGTTCATTATTCTTTTGTAGAAGCTCATTTTTTTAAATTGCTTAGTTTACTTTTAACCTTAATTCAATAGAGAATTTATTGTTGGCCGCAGCAGTGCAACTGCAGCGGAGCATGGAAAAAAAATAAAATTATCTCAAGAGCTAAATTTTAAAGATATTAAATCAATCAAATCTTTGTAATTATCGTGTCCAATAAATTGAGCATATGAATCTCGCTCCGCTGCAGTTTTACTGCTACTGCAAAAACTTACCCAACCCCCTTCAATTCATTCAGCGCTGTATAAAACAAATAACCTTTCACATTTGGGTAATCCATTTTTTGAAGCGTTGCAACATATTCGCTAATTTGCTTTTCGTCTTTTGCAGAAGGAATTCCAGTTTTGTAATCAAGAATAATTGTTTCGTTCTTTTTTAGAATGATTTTATCTGGACGTTTCGTCGTTTTTTCATCCAAAATAATGGATTGCTCATTCAATACTTCAATTGCATCGGTAAACAATTGATCAAAATCAGTCCGATTAAAAATAGATTCAATTTTCTGTGAAATGGGTTGCACAAAATCTATTTCAATTTCTCCACTTTGTTCCAGTTGAGCGATGGTGCTTTTAATGGCTGTTTTATCATTGATCAAAGACATCGCAACGTGAAATTGATTTCCAAAACGTCTTTCTTTAGATAATAGATTATTTTCTAATAAACTCGATTGATCTTGCAACGAAATATCTGGAAACCATAGATTTTCTGTAATGCTTTTTGGTTCAAAGAAATTCGAAGCTGCTTTTTCTTTCTGAACAATTCGCTGACTTTTTGTTCCGTATTGAGCGGTTATCTCATCTGTTTCATGAATTGTAATCCCTGGTGATTCACTGAAACATTCATGCAGTTTTTTACCGAATCCTTTTGAATTGTGGTAATTCATAATATACAAACGTTCCATCGGACGCGTAAAAGCAACATAAGCTTGGTTGACCTTATCAGTTAAAATTTGAGCTTTTTCTTTGCTTTGAAAAGTCACAATTTCATCAATTGGACTCTCTTTTGAAAGTGTTGTGTAAACAATGAGATCATCAATTTCAATTAAAAATTTTCCGGTTCCTTTGATGTCTAGGGAGAAATCAACGAATGGTAAGATCACAACTGGAAATTCCAATCCTTTCGATTTGTGGATGGTCATGATTTTTATCGCATCATCACTTTCTGGAAGTTGAATCGCCAACTTTGATTTTTGAGCAGCATAATAAGACAAGAAAGATTTGATATCTGGACCCTTTGATAATTCAAATTCATGCGAAAAATCTGCGAAATGGTGTAAATAGGGATTTTGTAATTCATCCCATTTCATCATTCTATAGAACTGCTGAATTAAATCATACAGGTTTTCAAACTTGCAAAAGAAAGTTGTTCGATTTCCAAAATAGTCTCTGATGAATTCATCTTCTTTGAAATACGTATATTTTTTACCGTCAGGATTAATTCCTGTATCAAGGTATTTTCTGTAATTCTCAAAAGAATCAATTTTCAAAATCCTGAAAAAGAGCTCAGCAAACCGTTTTTTCTCACTATTGCTCGAAGGATTCAACCGTCGTTTTAAATAAGAAACAATCAGTTTAACCTTAATTTCATTTTGAACCAATAGCGATTCTGCCGATACAATTTTATAACCTCTTTTCGTTAAATCAATAGCCCACTGATTCGCTTTGAAATTTAAATCAGCTAAAATGCAAATGTCTCCCAATTTGAAACCATCGGCAACACATTGTTCAATTCGCTCAACGATTTCTGGAACTAAATCTGTGTTGTCTTTTTCTTCTGGAACAGAAAGAATGTCAACAAAACCTTCCAATTTTGAGATGGGATTTTGTACAATTGAATTGTAAAAGTCTTTTGCTTCATCAGAAAGCATTTCCTTTATTTTCGGAAATAGCGTATTGTTGAATTCCACAATTGTTGAAGAGGAACGGTAATTTTCTTCCAAGGAAACAACATGTCCCATGGATTCAAAATAGTCCGAATGGTCTTGAATTGTTGGATGCTCTTCAGGATTATAAACTGCTGGCAAAGCAACAAATTGTTCAGCAACACCATTTTTAAAACGGTAAATAGATTGTTTTGGATCACCAACAATTAGGTTCTTACTTTTATTGGACAATGATTCACGGATTAATGGAACCATGTTTAACCATTGCAAACGCGACGTGTCTTGAAATTCATCCAACAAGAAATTTTGAAAACGGATTCCAAGTCGTTCATAAATGAAAGGTGCTAATTCATTTCGAACCAAATCTGAAATCAATTTATTGAACTCCGAAATGCGAATTAACTGCTCGTCCTTTTTGATTGTAACCAATGCTTTTGCCATGTATTGGAGCATCGCCATGTTGTAAAAATTCTTCAAAAAGATCTTTTGAACGAAATAGTTGGGAGCAAGCGTTTCGTACTGATTTTGTAACTCCAATAGTGCCGTGCGAAGTTCTAAAGGATAAATTTTACCTTTCGGAGGTTCAGCTTCTGCATTTTTCAGAAAAGCCTCTGTAAATAATGTGTCCGGAAAGTTGGTGAAATTATTTAAACGTTCAATAGGTCGTAAAGTATTTCCAACTCCAGGTAACATTTTAGGATCTAAAGCGAGTGATTCATAATGCGTATAAACTTTTTTAGCCGCTGAAATGAAGTCGTCGGAAATTACTTTGAGACTCGCTTTTAATTCTTTGTTGCGTTCAATGGAAAAATCCATAAGCATTAATTTCTCTATCGTCGCTTGATCTTTTTCCTTCGATAAAATCTTTCCGAAATCAACCAATTGGCTTCTGAAATTCCACTTTTCGCCATCGTCCAAATTATTTTTGGCATATTCAAAAACGATTGTTGTTAAATCCTTTAAATTTTCTTTTCCCAATTGATTCAGCAACAAATCTACCACTTGCTCGATTACTTCTGTTTCATTGAGAATTACTTCAAAATCGTTGGGTAAATCCAAATCTCGACTGAAAGAACGAATCAATTTTAAATTGAACTTATCTATCGTCATAACAAAGAAATCTTCGTAACGGTGTAAAATATTTTGCAATACTTTTTTTGATCGATTGTGAACTTGTTCAACGGTAATATTCAGTTCAAGCGCAATTTTTGAAGCGTATTCAGTTGATTTTTCTAGATATTTTTCTGGAAAACTTAATTCATCGAGTGCTTTTACAATTCTGGTTTTCATTTCAATGGAAGCCTTGTTGGTAAAGGTCATTGCGATGATTCTCGAAAAACGCGTGAAATCTTTCTCGTCTGTAATGAGCAAACAAATATACTCCTTGACCAAATTGTACGTTTTCCCACTACCGGCTGATGCATTTAATATTTTTAATGGTTTAGTTTCGATAGTTGACATGCGGCTTTTTTGAATTGATTTCAGATAAGTGAACTGTAAATTATAAAGTGATTAAAAATAAGGAAAATAAGTTCTGTTTTTGTAAATTTGTTAGATATGTATTCAAAATTCGCGTTTTATATCATACTGGCTATAGCTGTCCTAACATCTTGCAAAGATGATCAGGTAACTGAACCTGTTCCTGTGGTTGACTATTTGAAAGTAACGATGCAGCCAACTTTTGGTGCAAATGATCTTTTATTGGATCAAACATTTACAACTTCCGAAGGATATTTGGTGCAATTTACAGATCTAAAATGCTATTTTACGAGCATGAAAAATGGCTCAAATGAATTATGTCAAGCAGCTTTGTACGATTTTAGAGAAACCGGAACATTGGTTTTTAGTAAACCGGGAAAGCCAGCTGATTATGCTACTCTCAATGGATTTGTTGGTGTTGACCCACTTTACAACCACGAAGATCCATCTGCCTTCGCGAATGATAACCCTTTGAATATTGCAATTGCAAACGACATGCACTGGGATTGGAATCC
>JBIIWQ010000332.1:0-2743 GCA_044338805.1 Crocinitomicaceae bacterium | reverse complement strand
ACGGAACAGATATAACTTTAGTAGGAAAAGACCCGTCATTTGAGCCGGTTATTACTTTTTGCATCAATCAATCGGATGCGGTTACAGCAGTTTCTGAGAGTTTAAAAAATGATACGTATACTCATTTCAATACTACCCGAGAAATTCATGTTATTCCAAATTTTATTGCTCCAAATCTGAAGCCTAGCACTGCAGCAAGTGATGTTCGAAGAAAATATGCATTGGATGATGAGCGCATATTATGTCACGTTTCTAATTTTCGAAAAGTAAAGAGGGTAGATGATGTTGTAAAAGTATTTGCACTCGTAAACAAACAGATTCCATCTAAACTTATTCTTGCGGGTGATGGACCAGAGCGTTCTTCCTTGGAGCGTTTAGTGCGCGATTTGGATTTATGCGGTAAGGTTTTGTTCCTAGGAAATGTGAGTGACACGGCGCATGTTCTAGAAATTTCTGATTTATTCTTGTTACCGTCAGAAACAGAAAGTTTTGGTTTGGCGGCATTAGAAGCAATGGCTGTTGGAGTGCCAGTAATCTCTTCAAATACTGGTGGAATTCCAGAAGTAAATGTTCATGGAGAAACGGGTTTCCTTTCAAATGTTGGTGATGTGGAAGATATGGCTAATAATGCGTTGAAAATTTTCAAGGATGACGAAACGTTAAATTGGTTCAAGCACAAAGCCGTAGATAGAGCGCATGATTTTGATTTGGCAAAGATTTTACCATTATACGAGAAAATCTATTTTGACTTGGTAGGTGAAGGAAAGTAATATTTTACTTGCTTGCTAGATTCTCACCCAAAATACCTCCAATAAAATCACCTAATTCATTTGCCATCATTTGATGTTCTTCCATCGTTGGATGATTGTCACAGCCGCCTTTATAGCGTTGTTTGTAGAAATACGAATAAACATTTGAATCTCCAGCAGCGTTCACTTTTTGAATGACTTCTGATATGCATTTCTCTAAGTGTTTTTTGAGTCGTTTATTCGCCATGGGACTCGAACAGCAAATAATCTTGGCTTTTGGATAATAGGTTCTTAAAGTTTTTAGAAATTTCAAATAAGTGGAAATGTAGATTTCTTCTTTTTGCATTCCATCATTTTGACCAAGGGTAACGCATAATACTTTAGGTTGCTGCGTGGAGAAATTCCACTTTTCACTAGTCATTTTAAATGCTATTCGATCATACACTTCAGGCATTGTATTTTCTAGTCCACAGCAGTTTCGTGTCAAACCAATTCCTGAGACAGCGCTTAATCGCCAGTTTGCATCAAACCTTCTTGAAATCAAAGCTCCATAACTCATGTAAGCATTGTGTTGATCAAACCATTTTCCTTGTTTGCATTTAATCTCACTGTCGTCCATTCCATTTCCACACGTAATAGAGTTGCCGATGAATTCAAAAACTGGTTTGTATTTCTTTTCTATCGGAACAAGGCTTTTACATCGAACACTTTCTAACCGTAAATATCCTATTGCACTTTCTGTATTTTTACAAACCAATACAGTGTGAATAGTGTCTTTTAGGTATTTACCAATAAGTACCTTATTATATTGTTCCTTTAATTGAATTCTTCGAGGTTGCTGATTATCTAGAACAATTTCAATGTAATTATGGTGATTTCCATATTTGACTTGGTCTTCAAGGTTGATTTCACAAAAAGTTCCTTCGAATTTCAATTCAAAATAGGAGCCAGGAGCCCAAAAAATTGGATGTAAGCTGTCTTCAAAACCAAATCTTCCCTGAAATGAAATACGATCATCTCCACCATTAAAAATGGAGCTTCCTCGTTTTTGCTTGTCAAATGTTGCTGAACAAGCGGATAGAATCACTATTAAAATTAGAAATACGAGATTTTTCATAGCGCTCATATTAGTTGTTTCGAAACTAGTTTTCTGACTTCTTCAAAATATTCTTCCGTTCTCTCAATTTAATGAAAGGAACTTCGACTAACTTATACATCGTATGCGAAATTGCAATTGTAAATACCCAGAAAAGGATATAATCGACATACCAATAATCGTTTTGAATATATTTACCGCTAAAAGTTCCGTTGATTGTGTTTTTAATAATCACATTAACAACAACATTTAGGTTTACTAGATAAAGTGAATAGGAAATCAAGCTGAAATAGGTGATGAAAGAGGTGATTCTTCCTCCACTTTTAAGATTTGACAGGAAAGGTAACATCAAAAATACACCAAGTGATTTCAAGGAAGAAACCCATACAGCAGCATAAATAAGGTAGCTTTTTCCCATGTTATATTTCGTGTAATATAGAATTCCGATTCCAATTATAAATAATAAAATGTTGAATTTGTTTTGCCAAATTTTTGGATAATAAAACGCAATAAATGAAGCGATCACACCGTACATAATTGAATCTAATCTAGGAACAACTGAATATTCAATGTTCAATTGCATGTAATTTTTAAAAGCTTCAATATCTGCTTCTTTTCCTGAAAAATTGTAAGCATGGTATAAATAAACTCTAAAATATGTTATTGCAATAACGACTAAGATTGAAACAATTAAAACAGTCCATTTTACAGGTGATTTTGTGAAGTAAAGTACTGTAAACATGATGAATGGGACAGTTAAGTAAAACCATTCCTCGATACTTAAACTCCATGCTTCAGCAAAGAAACCAGGACGTTCAGCAAAGAAATTTTGGAGAAAGAAAAAGAATTTATACCAGTCGCTTGGAAGGTTGTTTGGCAGAACGATTGACGTGTATAT
>JBIIWQ010000311.1:0-2878 GCA_044338805.1 Crocinitomicaceae bacterium | reverse complement strand
CGTCCCAATTATTGTATTGTCCAAATTGATCGGTAACATTACTCCAATACTCACTTTCACTTAAGTTCACCAAATCCACTACTAATCCTTGTTCAATTCCATTATTATCTTTCCATAAATGAAAAATAATACCTCCACCAAATTCTTCACCAATGTAGTGTGAATTAATGGGGGCTGTTCCTGTAACAGCCGAGAATAATTGTCCATTACTAAGATATAGCGTATCACCTGCCGATGAAATTGATGAAATTGTAACCGGTTGATTTATTAAGTCGATATAATCACCACTAAATCCATTTACCCCTCCAACAATACTATCCGCAGTAGCTGCGTGTAAAGCATAAGGAACACTTAACAATTGTGTAGTACCCATAGTAAGGAAATTCGTTCCGCCAGTTACATCCATTCCCACTTTTAAGTAGTAATTATCAATGCTCCAATCTATGGTAGCCATTGAGCCATTTTGCACCGCACCAGCACCAATTACCAAATTGAAAAGACCAAAGGCATCGGTGTTTACAAAATGGTTTTCGCTGTATTGTGATACACCTGTTGGTGAAGTTTTTAGAATAGCAATTTGAATACCAATTGTTGTTGTTGCAATTGGTTGACCTGCAGCGTTTCTAGCTACAGCACTGTAATTAAATGCGTTGGGTGGGGTTTGAGCGTTTACTCCTAAAGTGAAAAGTAAAAAGCACAAAGTGACACACTGAGCTTGTCGTAGGGTTGAAAGTAATGTTATCTTATTACTCATACATTTTAAATTCTCAATGGAATTCGTGAATACGTTGTATTTCATAGTTTTTAATTTTTAATTAGTGTTTAATGATTTTGTAAGTGCCAAGCACTTGGTTATTTAGATTTTTCAAGGTAAGGATGTATGTACCTGTTGCATACGAAGCTGTATTAATTCCAATTACATTGGATATACCTGCATATTTTCCGCTGTACACTTCTTTACCTTGTAAATCGCTTATCGTTACCACAACTTGGTCTATGGAGGAGTAGTTAATTTGTATGTTTACCAACTCCGTGGTCGGATTAGGATACACTTGCACATCCAACACAGCTGCATCCGTTTCTTGAATGCTTGCGGTTGTTAGTGTTGCACCAGCGGTAAAACCACCACCGAGGGTATTTCCATCACTATCTGTTTGTGAAAGAACAACCAATTCACCTACTGTAAAACTTAAAGAGCCGTTGGCTTGTGTCATTTTTGTCCCGCCACTATTTACCGATTGCGGAGCAATACTCTGAGCAAAACTCATTGTTCCAATAAGCATTACGGCTCCCATCAATACCCATGTTTTTGATTTCAAGCCAAAAGGCTCACACGTGTTTTTTGTCATTTTGTTTTGTTTTTAATTTTTCCTATTCTGTTTAATAGGGTAAGTGGTTAGCATCACAAATATAGTTTTTTTTGTTAAAGTCTTGTTTTTCAATGAACGCTAATCGAATCATTCCAGGGAATTTCAAGCTTGCCTTCTGGTGAACTCTGCTGATTTTCCAATTTATCTTTCATTGTTTTTTCCATTTCAGAAGTAAAAACGGTCTCGTAATGGCCGGTCTTTCTGCGCTCTTCTGCTAACGTATTTTCATGTTTAGGATTGTAGACTCGCTTCTTGCAATTGCGCTTTAGTTCACGATAGAGAGTTGATTCAACTAATCCAAGAGTTGAAATAATAGCTTTTTTTGAATGTTTATCTTTCAACAGATGCTCTATTGCATACTTTTGTTCAAAGGTTAATTGTTTGTGCTTCATAATCCATTTTTTTAACTTTTAGAGGCTTATTCCTAATCTTGTATTAGGGACATACTTTTTTATTAAAAACTTGCATTAACAATTGAATTTAGTAAAAAATGTATTATATTAGTAATAACAATTTCCACTCAAAAGGCTATTTATGAAAACATTACTTATATTATTTTTTATCTTAAGTTCATCATTCATTTTTTCACAAGAAAACATACAAATTGACACACTTCCTAAAAATTGGAAAATGAAAGCCATATTTGGTTTGAATGGAACACAAACATCATTTGTCAATTGGAGTGCTGGAGGAAGGAATAATGTTTCGGTGCTAGGATCCATTATTGCGCGAGCTGAATATGATAAAAACAAAATTAGATGGCTGAATGATTTTAGTTTGGCTTTGGGAGGGTTGAAATATATTGAGAAGAACTCAACTGAAGGTTTGCAAAAAACAGACGATCGTTTGGATATTGCATCAAATTTTGGCTACAAATTGAAGGAACATGTTTATTTGTCATTTATCGGAGGATTAAAAACGCAGATGTTAGATGGTTTTTCATATCCAAATGATTCTATAAGGGTTTCTAAATTTATGGCTCCTGGATATGTAAATGGTGCGCTAGGAATTGATTACATTCCCGGTGAAAATTTTTCTGTTTTCACCTCCCCAGTTGCAATGAAATTGACGATTGTAAATGATCAAGTTTTATCAAATGCCGGTTCTTTTGGCGTTCAGCCTGCAAGTTATGACGGTTTAGGAAACGTATTATCTGCCGGAAAAAGACTTAGAAGTGAATTCGGTGCCTATGTAAAGATTACGTATATGCAGAATTTAGCGAAAAACATTTCCTTGAAATCAAAATTGGAGTTATTTAGTAATTATATAAATAATCCTCAGAATATTGATGTTAATGCAGAAGCGCTATTTAATTTCAAGGTTAATAATTGGTTTTCAGCCTCTTTGCAATGGTCATTGATTTATGACGATGATATAGATATTCGAGATATCAATGGTAATATTGGTCCGCGTACTCAATTTAAATCTATATTAGGAATTGGAATAATGTATAAAATGCTAAATTTCAAAGAATAGTAATCGTTTCATCAGAATAAAAGAGTTGAATG
>JBIIWQ010000060.1:0-8960 GCA_044338805.1 Crocinitomicaceae bacterium | reverse complement strand
AAGGTATTGTATACGGTAGAGAAACTCCAGCTGTTGAACCTGTTGAAGTTCCTGTCCATGAAACAGTTCCTATACCAGTTCCATTTACAGCGATTGTTCCATTTGAAGCGTTGCAAATCAAAGGATCTGTTGGTGTTAGTGTAATAACTGGAATAGGATTGATAGTAGCCACACCCGAAGCTGAAGGACTAAAACAACCAGTTGTCGGGTTTGTAATAATTACACTGTAAGACCCCGATAAACTAGCGTTGAATGAAGCGGTATTTCCTTGGGCTGGTGCCCCAGGAGGAACTGTCCAAACATAGTTATATAGTCCCGCCGGAGTTGGAGAAGCTATTACTGTTGTAGGAGTTAATTCGCACTCTATTGGATTATTTACTGTTACAGAAGGGTTTGGATTTATGCTGACAATCATTTGATCACTTACTGCAGGACAAGGGCCTACAGGATCATTTGTAGTAAGTGTAAGTGTTACTGTTCCTGACGCAGCAGTTGGAGAATAAGTTGAATTAACATTCAAAGGATCAGAAAAAGAACCAGAAGGAGCGCTCCACGAGGCTGACAAAGCTACTCCTCCAAATGAACCAGCAAGATTTACTGTACCGTCTTGACATACCGTTAAATCGTTGTTTGCGTTTACTATAGCTGGATTTAAAACATTAATAGTAACAGCGTCACTTCCAGCGCAGTTATTAGCATCTATACCTGTTACTTGGTAGGTTGTATTTGAAGTAGGGGAAACCAAATAGGAGGAGTTCGTTCCAAGTCCTGCCCAATTATAAGATACACCACCAGTTGCATTTAAGGTAGTTGAGCCGCCCAAACATATGTCTACATCTGGACCAGCATTAATAGGTGCATTTGGAGTAACTGTAATTGTTCCTGTTGCAGTTGCTGGCGGACAACCACCAATTGTTGTAACTGAATAGTTAAATGTTCCTGATACTGTTGGTGTTCCACTAATCGTGGCAACATTCCCAATCCAAGCCCCTGTGACTCCAGCCGGTAACCCTGTGAAATTAGCTCCCGTTGCACCAGTTGTTACAAGTGTAATCGGTGTAATAGCTGTGTTGATACAAACTGGCTGACTTGTTCCTGCAGCGATAGTATTTAAAGGATTAACAATCACATCAACTTGAGCAGTATTTGTGCATCCAGTTGCTGTATTAGTTCCAGTGACCGTGTAAGTAGTTGTTGTAGTGGCTAAACCCGAAGGTGGTGTAAATGCTATGCCATTCGTTACGCCGTTATTCCAAGTATACGTTGTTGCTCCAGAACCAGTTAAAGTGACTAGGGTATTAGCACAAACTGGCGGAATTGTTCCTGCTCCAACTGCTGGAAATGGGTTGACAATAATGGAATTTGTTGCAACATCTTGACATCCAGTGGATGATGTGGTAACCAACGACACAAGATATGTACCTGGAGAATTATATGTTTGAGCTGGAGGATTTGAAAGAGTTGAAGTATTTCCATTCCCAAATGTCCAATTGTAGCTAGTTGCTGCTAAACTTGTATTCGTAATATTAGAGGTTAATGACCCACAACCTGAAGCAGGAGATAAAGAAAAACTTGAAACGGGAGCTATTGCAAAGGTACCGCCCCAAGTAAATGTAAAGCCTACATTATTATTAGAATAATTATCAATAATAAGTAAATAGGTTTGTCCTGCAATGACATTAGCTGGTTGACTAAATTCTCCTGAGGCTCCTCCTGATGCTTGGGTGCCGCAAGGCCCAGTGCCACCAGCTGACATTCCAATTGGATTCCCTAAAGCTTGATTATAATTAAAATTACAGCATACAACAGCTGGGTTACTACAACCTGCTGTGATATTCAATAAAACCCAGTCATACTCAGCATTTCCTATTGGATCAGCAGTCCACAAACAAGTTCCAGATTGACCCACGGTAAATTGGTAAAAAACAGGTTGTTGCAATGCTGTAAAAAAACAAGGAGGGGTATAGTTGTTTACACTTGGTGACAAAGGTGATTGAGTAAAGCTACTGTTATTGCAAATTGTTGAGGCTGTTAAACAAGAACTTCCTGGAGATGGAGGGGGAGTAATCGAAGTTACACAAATTTGAAATCCTCCATCATTACCATTTGTTTCAACTGAAATTAAAACCTGAGTACCTAATGCATATGTCCAAGAAGCGGTCGCAGCTCCTCCATTTGTAGGACTTGAACCACATACATTGTATACACCACTTGCACAACTTGTATTCATTAAAGTGACTACTAATTTTTGAGCAGAAGGTGATCCTGTAGGGGTAACTGTTACAATGTTTTGAGCACCAGTTACTGTATACGTAAACCAAACTTCGTTTCCAGGAGCACCTGTATCGCAAGTATTTGTTGATAAATCGCTCGTAGCTAATAGGTTTGTTGAATTAACACAAATATTACCTGATGCAGGAATTGTTATAATTTGAGGTGTTATGCAATTATCATTTGCAGGCTGTGCTACTACATAAATTGGAATGAAAATTAAGCCTAAAAGAAAAGATATTTTAAAATTTTTCATAAAAATAGGTTTATTCTTGTAAATATTTAATTAATGTAATTGGCTCAAAATTTGGGCTATCAATAACATCAAGTGGTAAAATCTCTATTCTTACATAATCACTTAATTTATAATAACTAATGACAGACTGTTGTCTATTTTTGATTACAATTTCTTCTATATTACTTGGAATAAAAGGATGGTCCCTAGTATTAATAACTTGTATTTGATATGTCCCTTCTACAGTTAAATTCTCAGGAAGAATATTTTTAGTATTTGACTGTCCATTCGATGAAAATGAAATAATTAGGATTGTCAATTGGATCAATATTTTTTTCATTAGTAGGTTAGTTTTGTTTCTTTTTGTTACAATTTGACGAAAATTCTTTTAAATGGTTGCCTGCTAAAAATATTAAGTATCAAGAAACAAGGTAAAAAGAAAAAATGAGTTCCTTTTAAAAAAACAAACTTATAAAAGAATAAAACTACATTCGAAAATTGTGTTATAAATTAAACAGATGAATTCCTTTCTAAATTGTTTCTTTTTACACGTGTTTTTTTTTAATTTCCACTTGATTCCATGCAATTGCAAGGTGGATCAAATTTTATTTCAACCCAAGAAAGAGATTGTTGAAATTCTTTTTGAAAAGTTGGCCCATACTTAATTCCTTGCAAATCGAGTTTTTGCAATTTCTTAAGATTTGAAAAAGATTTTGGAAACGAGCCTACTGGAGTATCCCAAAAATCAATAAATTCCAAATTGGTGCAGTATCCAATGCATTCAGGAATTTTATCAAAGAAATTACGATTGGCAATTAATATTTTTAATTTAGATAATTTACATATTTCAATTGGAAAATTTTGAAATTCATTTTTTGAAATATCCAGTTTTTCCAGGAAAGTAAAATCACTAATATAATCTGGTAAATTCGAAAGTTTGTTTTTTCCTAAATTCAAGTGTTTCAAATTATGAAATTCAGCCAATTTGATAGGAAGTTCTGTTAATTTCATTTTTTCAAATGAAATAGAATAAATAGTATCCGGATTAACAGAAATTAATTCATTCCATTTATATTCTATTATTGAATCAGATTGAGACAAACAATTGAATTCAGATAAAATTAGCAACAATATGACGAATAATTTCCTCATCTTTTTTCAATTGGTTTTTAAGTTCATCAATCCCATTAAACTTCATCTCTTCGCGCCATTTCGACAAAAACTGTACCGTGACATTCTCACCATAGATATCCGCTGATAAATCAAATATATGCGCTTCAATCGTTTGATTATTCTCTTTGCTTATTGTTGGTCGAAAACCAATATTTAGCATACCACCATACCAAATTTCTTTGACGCAAATTTTTATTGCATAAACGCCATTCGCAGGAATTAATTTCAAATCACTATTCAATTCAATATTTGCAGTTGGAAAACCAATTGTTCTTCCTAAGGCCTTTCCTTTAACAACAGTTCCAGAAAGTTCAAAGGGATTTCCTAAATACTCATTTGCCAATATCATATCACCATGCAAAATAGCTTCTCTTATTTTAGTAGAACTAACATTTACATCATCTATTTCTTGCGCTGGAATCTCAATTACTTCAAAATCAAAATCTTTAGAAACTGCCTTTAAATATGAAATAGATCCTTCCCTATTCTTACCAAATTGATGATCATATCCAATTACAAGTTTTTTTACATTTAATTGTTTGACTAAAAAATCACGCACAAATTCCAATGCTGTTAGTTCAGAAAATTCAAGTGTAAATGGAAAAACAATACAATTCTGCAATCCCATTTTTGATAATTTCTCTAATTTTTCCTCTTGAGTTTGAATTAATTTTAAACCATGATTTTTCGGGTGCAAAACCATTCTTGGATGAGGATAAAAAGTAAACAAAACAGATTCTCCCCCAATTTTTTTCGCTTCTTGATTTAATTGTTTTATTATTTTTTGATGACCGACATGAACACCATCAAAAGTTCCTATTGTTAAAACAGGATTAGGGATACTTGCAATAGAATTAAAATCGTAAAAAATTTTCACTTATGATCAATTATAAAGCAAAAGTAAGCATTCTTGAAGGGATGGTAACAAAAGAAAAACGAGGAAATAAAATCCCCTCGTTCTTTCTAATTCTATTTTAGATTTTATTATCTAATCAATGTGATATTTCCATGTCCTGTTAGTACATCACCATTTATACCAACTACTTCATACTTGTAGAAATAAACACCTTCTGATGCTTCTTTACCATTGATTTCACCATTCCATTTTGATGTTAAGTCTGTGATTTCATGAACTACATTCCCCCATCGATTTAAGATAATTAATTTCAGTGATACTGCCAAGTATGTATCAATAAAGAATTCATCATTTGCATTATCATGATTTGGAGTAAATACATTTGGAACATGAATCGTTGGAGGAGGAAAAGGCATTACAACAATTTGTATAGTAGCGACATCATCACAAATTCCATTTGAAGCAGTCAACAAAACAGTATATGTTCCAGGATCAGAATAAGTAATTGTCTGCGTTGTTAAAGTAGTAAGATTCACATTTCCTCCATTTCCAAACACCCAATTGTAAGAAGTTGCATTCATAGAATTGTTACCAAAATTGACAACTAAACCTGGGTAACTATTAGTTACGTCAGGAAGAATTGATGCAACTGGAACTAAAATCACATTCGTTGAAACATTATCTGTATTAACACATCCATTTGCATCAGTTCCAGTTACTGTATAAACAGTTGTTCCAATAACAGAAGGGAAAGATTGACCATTAATTACGCCATTATTCCATGTATATGTTGCGCCTCCGGAACCAGATAAAATAATATTTGTACCCAAACAGACTGTTTGATCTATTCCTGCAGAAATAATTGGTAATGGATTTACTGTTATTGTCAAAGTTTGCGAACTCCCTATGCAGCTTCCTAAAGTAGGTGTAACAGTTATTGTTGCAACTATAGGTGTATTTCCATTATTTATAGCTGAAAACATTGCAATATTTCCTGTGCCATTTGCAACAATACCAATATTTGAAGAAGAATTAACCCAATTATAAACAGTCGAACCACTATTACCAGTGAAATTAATTGCTGTTGTTGAAGCATTGGCACATAATGTTTGATTTGCCGGATCAACAACTGTTGGAACTGGATTAACCGTTATTGTAAACGATTGTGGCGTTCCATTACAAACACCCACAGAAGGCGTTACATTTATTGTGGCAACAGCAGCAGTTATACCAGTGTTTACTGTGTTAAATGCGGCGATATTTCCTGTACCATTTCCTAACAAGCCGATTGAAGGAGAGTTATTTGTCCACGTATAAACATTTGACGGATTTGCACCACTGAAATTCACAGCAGTTGTCATCGTATTAGCACACATAACTTGATCAGATGGATCAGTCATAGTTGGTAAAGGTGTAACGGTAACAAGAACAGCCGCAATATCAGTACAACCTGCGTTAGTAGCTTGAATGTAATATGTTCCACTCGCTGTAATTGCTGTTGGCGTTGCTAATGAAATTGTAGCAGCATTGTCAGTCCAATAGGTTACGACTCCTGTATTTGTGCTTCCAATGGTTACTGCAGGTGCAGTAATATTAACACTTGATGGTGCACAAACAGCCAGAGGACTGGTAATAACTAGGTTTGGTGACAAAGGATCTACTAAAGTAATTGACGATGCAAAAGTATAAGAACATAATCCATTGAAAATTGTAAAATTACTATAATTTCCTGCGTTTAATCCAAACAAAACAAATGTTCCTCCTGCATTTGAAGTAATGGATAAAGGACCAATTGGTATTCCGTCATCGGTATATGCAAAAGTATATGAGCTTGATGGATTTAATCCTGAAATGAGACCAATTGAACCATCTGACAATAGACAAGCAGATGGATTTGATGATAATGCAGCTGTAAAAATAGGAATCTCATTTACAGTTATTGTGAAAGTCTGAGGAGATCCAGGGCAAGATCCTAGAGTAGGTGTGACAGTTATTGTTGAAATAACTGGAGTTGAACCACTATTTGTAGCAGTGAATGATGCAATATTTCCTATACCTGATGCACCTAGACCTATGGAAGGTGAAGAGTTTGTCCAATTATAAACTGTAGAAACGTTATTTCCAGAGAAATTAACCGCAGATATACTTGTATTTGAACAAAGAGTTTGATCTGGAGGATCAACTACGTTAGGAATAGGGTTTACTGTAATCGTAAAGGTTTGATCTAAACCTGTGCAACCATTTAATGATGGGGTTACAGTTATTGTTGCAACTGTAGGAGTTGATGCTGAATTTAATGCCGAAAAGGAGGCAATATTACCGGAACCAGAACCAACTAATCCAATGGATGGTGTCGAATTTGTCCAATTGTATACCGTTGACAAACTATTCCCAGAAAAATTAATTGCAGTAACTGAAGTATTAGCGCACAGTGATTGATCAGTTGGATCAACAACAGTTGGGTTTGGGTTTACTGTTACATCAACAGCATCAGTAGCAGTGCAGCCACCAGCGGTATTCGTAATAGTAAGTGTGTAAGTTGAAACAACAGGAGCTCCCGTTACATTTGTCAATGTGACAATCGGCTGAGCATTTGTAGCGTTATTTAATCCAACTGCAGGGCTCCATAAATATGTCATTCCGGCAACTGCAGGAGTACCAATTTGGGAATTACCACCTGTACAAAAATTAACATTTAAGCCAGCATCTGCAACTGCAGTGCAACAGGTATTTGTAAATTGAGTTGAATCAATATAAGTGCAACTTGTACCGCCATAACTTACAGTTTCAGTTAAATAAAACATTGTGTTCCCATTTGGCAAGTTTGTTACAGTCGGTGTTAAACTTGACGTTGCATTTGGAATTGCAATTACTGGTATGGCCGACCATAGATAAGTGGTTAAGGCATTTGCAACAATTGGGGTTGTTAAATCTGAAGATAATGGTACTTGAAATATTGACGCTGTATTTGGAGCACAAGAACCGTCATTAATTATAGAATTAATGACACCAGATGAATAATTTAATGATGTTGGTGACCCACAAAATGATGTTAGATTTGAAAAAGACACACTAGAATTTGTCAATGCACCATAATCAAGGGAAATACAATCATAAATTTGAACTGACCAACCACCTTGGGCTGCGTTGCAACCAATTAATGATGACCAATTAATCACAGTATTTGTTGGGCCATATGAACTATACGTTCCTGAATAAGGAGCAGGACTTGTACATGGGTCAAAATTAGCAGAAGGTGCTGATGTAAAACAAAGATTATTAACATTGTTACCAGGATTACATACTGGACCTTGCCCATTAGCCCCAGGATTTGGCGAAAGTAAAATTGTTGGGCTTCCGCAAGAAGGCGGACCAACTAGATAAAAGGCTAAATCAGAAATCCAGGTGTGCGTCGCAGAAAAACAGACATTAATAACAGTACTAGCAGTAATCAACGATTCGGGTGGTGGAGGATTAAAATATGTAAATGAGCCATTTGAACTAACCGTTCCGTTCAAAATTGAAGCATTACAAGCAGAAGGAGCATTACTAGCAGTAACATCTCCATTCATATTCCATACCCAAGCAGTATAACAACCTACTAAAGCACCACCATTGTCATATATTTGAACGCGATAACCGTCGCTTGCTAGGTTTGAAATAGTTGATATTGCGCCAACAAATGATGATAAATTAGTCCAAGAAGAATTAACTTGATTATGATAAAACCAATCATACGTGAATGGCCCTATTCCAGAAGGAGCAGTTGCAGTCAAACTTGCTGTATTGTTAGCTAAACCTTCAGCACACCAAATATAGATTGGATCATTTGGAGAGGCATTGGTATAAACAGTTGTTGAAGCTCCAGAATTACCATTTGGGGTAATTTGAGCATAACAATTCAACAAAAAAGTTGAGACAAAAAGTAGTATTAAGTATTTCATAGCCTATTATTTTGACATTAAAAATTGCTTGCGCTCATTAATTAGATTTTTTTGTTGCTCGCAAAAGGCAATTTGATCGAACTCTACACCACTTTCTTTTAAAAGTTGAATTTTTAAGTCAATATAATATAAAGCATCTTGGCATTCAACTAGACTCCAATCATTAATTGTTTTTGAAACAACCGCTAATGGCTCATTAATTATTATAGAATTTTCGTTACCAATAGCTTCAAAAACTTGAACTCCATTAGTTTCAATTCTAACTGGTTTGTTTTTAGATACAGTCTGCGATGAAACTGCAAAACATCCTGAGGTAAATAGTAATAGTAGTAAGTGTTTCATAAAAATAGAAAACCGTTAGTAGCCTTTATTAGACGTTCCAATTAAAAGAAAGTTGCATTAATTTAAAAAAAATGAATTAGTATATTTTAAAATACTCAGATAACTGCATGAAACATTCATCTTTTTTTTTTAAAAAAAA
>JBIIWQ010000058.1:0-9009 GCA_044338805.1 Crocinitomicaceae bacterium | reverse complement strand
TTCAATTGTTATTGCTCATCGATTGTCTACCATTCAAAATGCTGATAAAATTGTTGTGCTAGACAATGGAGAAATAAAAGAAATTGGTTCTCATAATGAATTATTGAAAATCGATGGTTTTTACCGTAGATTATTTGATATGCAGTTTTCAGAGCAAAATAAAAAAGAATGATTGGATTGAAAATTGGCGGGGTGCCAGAGCATTTTAATTTACCATGGAGATTAGCAATCGAAGAAGGGAAATTTAGAGACATTGGTCTGGATTTGCATTGGAGTGATATGAGTGGTGGAACTGGTCAAATGATTCGAGGGTTAGAAACAGGATCAATTGATATCGCTGTACTTTTAACCGAAGGAATAACCAAATCCATCCTTCAAGGATTAAAAGCAAAAATAATTCAAGTATATGTTGTTTCACCACTGCACTGGGGGATTCATGTTCCGTATCACTCAGATATAAAAACGGTTGATCAATTAGAAGGAAAGGTTTTTGCAATTTCAAGGGAAGGTTCTGGTTCACATTTAATGACGTATGTGAAAGCAAGTCAAGAAGGATGGGATTTAGAAAACTTAAAGTTCAATAGTATTGGAGATATTTATGGTGCATTATGGTCTTTAGAGCACAATGAATCGCAAGGTTTTTTATGGGAAAAGTATACAACCTTTCCATTCACAGAACAAGGAAAATGCAGATACATTGATGAAGTCGTTACTCCTTGGCCTTGTTTTGTAATTGCGGTGCGCGAAGAAGTGCTTTATAAACATGGAGCTTTGTTAAAAGAAATGTGTACCGTTGTAAATAAAAAAGCATTCGAAGTAAAGAAGAATGAAGATACGGTAGAAGTAATTTCATGGAGGTATAATTTGCGGTCTGGCCAAGTGGAAAATTGGCTGATAGAAACAGATTGGAATTATAACGGAATAGAATATCCGTTGGACTTTGACAAGACAATAAAATATTTATTAAAATTGAACCTCATTAGTTCTGAAGAAGCTGAAGGGTGGCAACAAAAGTTATTTAAATAATTAATAAACTAGTATGAAAACAGGAGTACTTTTAATACAACTTGGAACGCCAGACAGCCCAAGTACGAGTGATGTGCGTCGTTATTTAAGTGAGTTTTTGAATGACCCACGGGTAATAGATATTCCTTGGTTACCGCGGAAGTTGTTGGTGAATGGAATTATTGTTCCTTTTCGAGCACCAAAATCTGCTAAGATTTACAAAGAATTATGGGCACATGGAAATGGCGTTTCACCTTTGTTAACGCACACTGAAAACGTTACTAAATTGGTTCAAGAAAGGTTTAATGCTTCTGAAGTGAAAGTTGAAATGGCGATGCGCTATCAAAATCCTTCAATGGATAGTGTGTTGGACAGAATGCACCAAGCAAACTATGAACAGATTATAATCATTCCATTGTTTCCGCAATATGCAAGTGCTTCATCAGGCTCTGCAGTGGAAAAAGCGATGAATATAATCCGAAAATGGTGGGTAATTCCTGAAGTTAAAATTGTGAATCAATTTTGGGATGATGAAGGCTATATCGATTCAATAATTGAAAGGACAAAATCTTTTGATTTAAAGGAATATGATCATGTTTTGTTTTCTTTTCACGGATTACCTGAACGACAAGTTGATAAGGTGTATGAAGGTACGGATTTATGTACTGATCAGCCATGTGAATCAGAGATAAATGACAAAAATAAATTTTGTTACAAAGCAACTAGTTTTGCAACAGCAAGGCTCATTGCAGAAAGATTAGGCTTGAAAGAAACGGATTATACAGTTTGTTTCCAATCGCGCTTAACCAAAAAATGGTTGACTCCTTTTTCAGATAAAGTAGTGGAAGAATGGGGGAAAAAAGGAGCGAAGAAATTGCTTGTTTTTAGTCCAGCGTTTGTTGCAGATTGCTTGGAAACAATTATTGAAATAGGTGAGGAGTATCAAGAGATTTTCGTTGAAAATGGTGGTGAGAAAATACAATTGGTGCCAAGTTCAAACGATCATCCAAGATTCATCGATTGCGTTGCTGATATGATTGAAAAGAGAAAATGATTCAAAGATTTGACAATTTCAAAATTTGAAGATTAAATTCAAATCATTCAAATCATTCAAATTTTTATTTCACAAAGGAGTTTCGTAAATTTGTGAACAATTTTTAAAATGGTATGTTTCTAATAACAAGAAAATGTACTAATCGAAATAAGAATTAATTATAATTATGAGTAATACTTTAGAAAAAATGGCGTACAAAGTAAAAGACATTAGTCTTGCTGAATGGGGACGTAAAGAAATGTTGTTAGCAGAAGCAGAAATGCCAGGTTTAATGTCATTGCGTGAGGAATATGGTGCTACAAAGCCCTTGGATGGTGCGCGTATCGCTGGATGTTTGCATATGACTATTCAAACAGCTGTGTTGATTGAAACATTAGTAGAGTTAGGAGCTGAAGTTACATGGTCTTCATGTAATATTTTCTCAACTCAAGATCATGCTGCTGCTGCAATTGCTGCTGCTGGAATTCCAGTTTTTGCTTGGAAAGGAATGAATGAAGAAGAATTTGATTGGTGTATTGAACAAACAATTTTCGCATTTAAAGACGGTAAGCCCTTAAATATGATTCTTGATGATGGTGGTGATTTAACGAATATGGTTTTTGATCATTTCCCTGAATTAACAAAAGATATCAAAGGTTTATCTGAAGAAACAACAACTGGTGTTCACCGTTTGTATGATCGTAAGAAAAATGGAACGTTGGTGATGCCTGCTATCAATGTAAATGATTCCGTTACTAAATCTAAATTTGATAACAAATATGGATGTAAAGAATCTTTAGTTGATTCAATTCGTCGTGCTACAGATGTTATGATGGCTGGAAAAGTTGCTGTTGTTTGTGGATATGGTGATGTTGGAAAAGGTTCTGCTGCTTCATTAGCTGGAGCTGGAGCTCGAGTTATGGTCACTGAAATCGATCCAATTTGCGCATTACAAGCTGCAATGGATGGTTTTGAAGTGAAGAAATTAGACAGTATCATTCACTTAGCTGATATCATTGTTACTTCTACTGGAAATAAAGATATCGTTGTTGGTCGTCATTTCGAAAACATGAAAGACAAAGCGATTGTTTGTAATATTGGTCACTTCGATAATGAAATCGATATGGCTTGGTTGAATGCTAATTATGGTTCAACAAAAAATACAATCAAACCACAAGTTGATATGTATACTATCAAAGGAAAAGATTTAATCATTTTGGCTGAAGGTCGTTTGGTAAATCTTGGTTGTGCTACTGGACATCCATCTTTTGTAATGTCAAATTCATTCACGAATCAAACATTGGCTCAATTAGAGTTGTGGTTGAACAGTGATAAATATGACAACGATGTTTACGTTCTTCCTAAACATTTGGATGAAAAAGTAGCACGTTTGCATTTAGCAAAAATTAGTGTTGAATTAGAAGTACTTTCAAAAGACCAAGCTGATTATATCGGTGTAAGTGTTGAAGGTCCATTTAAAGGAGAACAATACAGATATTAAATTTCTGTTTTGAATAAATAATGAAGGAATCTTGGAAACAAGGTTCCTTTTTTTGTTCCCTTAAGCCCTAACCAAGGAGGGAGATTTCGTTTTACTTCAAAGGAAGTTAGATTTCCCCCTTGGGAGGCGTCGCCTTGAGTTTATCGAAAGGGGATTAAGGGGGAGGAACTAACATTAATGATTTTTGTTTTACCAAATCCTTTTCCAAAAATACGAGTTGGCGAATACTAGATTCAATTTTGTATAACTGTATATTATTTTTTCTATTGCTAAAGCTAGGTCCATATCTTTCTCAGTAATAGCGTTTTTATCGTGTGTAAACAACTTTAATATTAATGTTGAACAATTTGTCACTTCTACATCAGGGTGGTGATTAGCTTCGTCTGCTAGTTGCGCAATTTTTAAAAAAGTAAATGCTAACTCCGTTTGTGTTTTAAATTGAATAGTTAATTCCAATTTTCCATTTTTCTTAAACCATTTCATTTGCTTTTCATTTATTGGGATTATTCAATCACATTTCCCGACAACATAAGTTAGTCCAATACTTAATTCAGGTTCCCATGCATTGAATAGATCTTTGGTGTATTTAGGATTATATTTGCCTTTATCAATACTATAAAAATAGGGGAATTTGAATCCGTAATAAAAAGTTGTTTTACCAGACAACCTAATTGTATGATAGATTTCAGGACTTATAGCTCCAACGAAATGATTTGTATGATCGATTTGAGTATGTCCATTATTAACTATGAAAGAATAATATAAGGTAGACTGAGTATTTTTCATGTATGCAATTCTATTATTTAGATTGAACCGAATTCCATGAATTATAGAGAATTCGTAGAAATAGCCAATCCCAAGTTGCAATCCATAACCTTTACCTTTGGTTCCATAATCCATAAGTGTGTATGAATTATTAATTGTATCGATGAATGATTGATTCAATTTGTCAAAAGGAGAATAAACTCTCTGACCTGCATCAAATTGTTCTTTTGTTAAATTAATACCACTTTCGCCAAAATTTCCTCCAAAAATCCCAATTGAGTATAGAAAATTGTGTTTAAAGACTTTTTGATAGTGAATAGAAGTATTTAAATTCAATCCTCTAGTATTCAAATCTATTCCAATGCGCTGTTGTGCATACATATTGAACGATAGAAAAAGAAAACATATGGAAATTATTTTTCTCATTAATCTTTAACGGTCAAATATTTAAAATGTTTTTTAGAAGTCAAAAAAAACTCCCCAACGTTACCGTTGAAGAGCCTCTATATGTTGTCGTTCTTACTACCCAAATTGAATCAGCAAGTAAGAAACGGAATAGAAGGCCAATCGACCTTCTAGATCCAGAATTATCAAATAACTCATACTTCGACAAGCTCAGTAACCGTTATTTTTAATTCGCAATTATTTTACATCATTCCAGGCATTCCGCCAGGCATTCCACCCATTGAAGGTGAATTTTCTTCTGGTTGGTCTGCAATAACACATTCAGTTGTTAAAAGCATTGAAGCTATCGAAGCTGCGTTTTCAATTGCAATACGCGTTACTTTAGTTGGATCAATAACTCCTGCCTTGTATAATTTCTCAAAAACTTCAGTTCTTGCGTTATACCCAAAGTCTTCTTTTCCTTCTTTTACTTTTTGAACGATAACAGCTCCTTCACCACCAGCATTCGCAATAATTTGACGCAAAGGTTCTTCACAAGCACGCTTCACAATTTGAATCCCTGTCATTTCATCCTCATTATCGCCTTTCAGCTTATCTAAAGACTCAATAGCACGAATCAACGCAACGCCACCACCAGGAACAATTCCTTCTTCTACAGCAGCTCTAGTTGCAGCCAACGCATCATCAACACGGTCTTTTTTCTCTTTCATTTCTACTTCCGTTGGAGCTCCAACATAAAGTACCGCAACTCCACCAGCTAATTTAGCCAAACGTTCTTGCAATTTCTCACGATCATAATCAGATGTTGTAGATTCGATTTGAGCTCTAATTTGCTTAACTCGTGTTTGAATATCTGCTTTTTTACCAGCACCATTGATTATTGTTGTGTTGTCTTTGTCGATTTCAATTTTTTCAGCTGTACCCAACATGTCCATTGTTGCGTTTTCTAAGGTAAATCCTCTTTCCTCTGAAATCACTTGTCCTCCAGTTAAAATGGCGATATCTTCCAACATTGCTTTTCTTCTGTCACCAAAACCAGGTGCTTTTACAGCTGCAATTTTCAATGAACCTCTTAAACGATTAACAACCAATGTTGCCAATGCTTCACCATCCACATCTTCAGAAATAATCAACAATCCTTTTCCTGCTTGAACAACTGGTTCCAAAATAGGAAGCAATTCCTTCATATTTGAAATTTTCTTGTCGTATATCAAAATAAGTGGTTTTTCCATATCCACTAACATTTTATCTGTGTTCGTAACGAAATAAGGTGAAAGATATCCTCTGTCAAATTGCATTCCTTCAACAGTTTTCATTTCTGTTTCAGTTCCTTTTGCTTCTTCAACTGTTATAACTCCATCGTTTCCAACAACTTTCATTGCTTTCGCAATTAATCCACCAATATTTTCGTCGTTATTTGCAGAAATAGATGCAATTTGTTTGATTTTATTATTGTCTGAACCAACTTCAATTGAAAGTTTTTTCAAGTTCTTCACAACTTCTGATACTGCTTTGTCGATTCCTCTTTTTAAATCCATTGGATTTGCTCCAGCAGCAACATTTTTCAAACCAGCACCAATAATCGCTTGCGCTAATACAGTTGCTGTTGTTGTTCCATCTCCAGCAATATCAGCAGTTTTTGAAGCCACTTCTTTTACCATTTGAGCTCCCATGTTTTCGATTGGATCTTTCAATTCAATCTCTTTTGCTACAGTAACACCATCTTTTGTGATTTGTGGTGCACCGAATTTTTTGCCAATTACAACATTTCTTCCTTTAGGTCCTAATGTTACTTTTACTGCGTTTGCTAATGCATCAACTCCTTTTTTAAGTTTGTCACGTGCATCTATATCGAAAAAAATATCTTTTGCCATTATAGTTTTTATTGTTTCGTTTTATTTAAAATATACCGTAAATATCTGATTCTTTCATAATCAAATAGGTGTTTCCATCCATCTTAATTTCAGTTCCAGAATACTGACCATATAATACAGTATCGCCTACTTTAACTGTCATTGGTTCATCTTTTTTTCCTTTCCCAGCTGCGATAACTTTTCCTTTTAAAGGTTTTTCTTTTGCTGTATCAGGAATAAAAATACCACTCGCTGTTTTTAATTCTGCAGGAGCTGATTCAATTAGAACTCTATCTGCTAAAGGCTTAAACTTTGTTGACATATATTTAGTTTTTGTTTTATTGACTGTTCGTTGTTCACCAATTTTATGCCAATGGTTTTTCTCCGACAAATGGTGTGTTTTCAAGTGTTTTTAACAAAAAAAATGTCAGCATGTATGACATACTGACATTTCAAATGTACTGTTTTTGAATTATTTTTTAGCAGGTTGACCTGCAGGCTGACCCGCTGGTTTTCCGCCTTGATTTTGTGGTTGACCTTTTCCTTGTTCAGTTTGTTGTGCATCTTCTGGAGCAACTGGCTCAGGAGCTTTTGAACGAATAGTAAGGATGATACTCAATACCATAATAACTCCAGCCAAAGACCAAGTAGCCTTATCAATGAAGTCATTTGTTTTTTGAACACCACCAATTTGCTGTGCCGCTCCAAAATCTGAACTCAAACCTCCACCTTTAGGATTTTGAACGTATACTACAAGTATCAATAATATACTCGCTAAAATGATGATCGATGAAAATAAAATATCCATTGTTTATGTGTTTAACTTTTTCTTTAATTCTTCAATTCGGGATGCAAAGAAAATCTTTTTTTCTGGATTTATCAAGCATAATTGTTCATATGCGAAAATTGCTTTCGGAAAATTGCCCTGAAGCGCGAAAATTTTAGCCAATGTTTCACTTACTGGCATCGTGCTAATCTCTAGGCTTTCCTTAGCTTTCTTGACAGGTGAGAAGAATTCTGTCTTGGGTTTTATGTCTATTATTTCTTCTTTAGAAGGACGTGAAAGTTTTGGTTCATCTTTGATAAATTGATTAACAATTAGGTCAATTCGAGCTTTTTCTTCGTCAACTTGCGGCTCAAAATAGCGATCATTGGCTTGTAACCAAGATGAAAAAGATCTCTTTTCAGAATTTATTTGAATAATTTTTTGTTCGGGTTCCTCGATTTCTATCTCTAGCTCCTTTTCAATATTTTCAAGATGGTCTAAATTGTAACTTGTAGAAATCGCAATTGAAAGAATTTCTTTATCAAAGGATTCGTTATCAGTATTTTTAATTTCTTCAATAGTATCAATTCCTTCGATGTTGATAATTTGATCTGTAACGCTTTCCTCATCATCTGATGCAGTAATAATTTCTAACTCATGTGCTTCAATTTCAACAGTATGGATACTTACCTCATTTTCTATAATATCTTCAAAAGCCTCAATTTCACTAGGAAGAATTAGATCTTCTTTTACTAAAACTTCATCAGCCTTTTCGGTTATTGTAGTTTCCTCTTTAATTTTTAACAGAATGGGAACTTCAATTTTGCTTGTTTCTTGTTGAATTTCATCTTGAATATGAACCGCTGAATTCAACGACTTAGCATGAATTAGATTGTATAGTTGTGTTCTGTCAGAAATTCGATATGCATAATTCGATAATTCTTCTTCAAAACGGATATCATTATTATTGGATAGGGCTTTTAAATAAAGAATAGGAAAAACTTGAGCGTATGGGTAATTACTTGTAAATAATTTTAAATCGTCAATATCTCCTACTTGACACAAGTTTGGATCATTAATTCGTTGCGCTATTTGTTCGAGATTCAGCATTACCAGTTCGAAAGTAGTTTATTTATTACATCTTGAACTATTTGTGTACTAATTTCATCCAATAAAGTAGCTTCTTGAGAGGCTAAATCAGTATCAGAATCATAATCAACAAAACGGGTACTCGTCAACGTCATTTTATCTTCTTCAGGTTCTGTGATAAAAATAGTGAATTGAACAGAAATAGTCAACCTGTTTTTTGCAGAATTATCTCCTTCTTGAATAGCAACTGGAATTATGGTGTAACTGGAAATTTTTCCTTCAATGGAAATTTCACCTTTGCCGACAACTGGATTTAATAATAAGCGCGTGTTATTTTGAACGCCATCTTTTAGTTTTTCTGATAATAAAGCAGCATAACTAATTGGTGTATTAGGAGCATCATTTTCTAATGTTTTTACCGAAAAAGTTTTCCATTCTTCAGGCATTGAACCTGTATCAATAAAAGAAACACTCGAAGGCCAGCAGCCGGTTAATCCAATTAATAATATAGCGAAGGATATTAATTTCATCATTCCATTAAATTATATTCTTTTATCTTACGATAAAGTGTACGTTCAGATATCCCTAATTC
>JBIIWQ010000370.1:0-2525 GCA_044338805.1 Crocinitomicaceae bacterium | reverse complement strand
CATATTTAGAGGAAAAATCTGCAGAAATGCAAGAAAGCATCCGTTATGCTGGCAGTTTACAATTATCAATACTACCCAATCAACGTGTGCTTCAAAATATTTTTAATGATGCATTCGTGCTTTTTCAACCAAAAGATGTTGTAAGTGGTGACTTCTATTGGACGTTCCAACACAACGATGACGTCTATTTTGCAGTTGGTGATTGCACGGGGCACGGAGTTCCAGGAGCTTTAGTAAATATCGCTGGAACAACTTTATTGCGACAAATAATTCGCTTGGATGGTGTTTCTGATCCTGCGCTCATCATGCGAATATTAGACCACGAGTTGGTAAGTTTATTTAATGATAATTTGACGGAAGGAACTAGGAAGGATGGAATGGATATTGTTTTTTGTAAATTCAATTTACGCAATAAAACAGGGTCTTTTTGTGGTGCAGGTCGACCTTTAATTTTGGTACGTGATGGAGAATTGGTGGAATTTAAAAAAGGTGCTGATGCAATTGGATACAGTTCTACTGGTGAGAAAAATTTCGAAACAATTCATTTTTCATTGGTTGAAGGGGATCAGTTTTACTTGTTTACCGATGGCTATACTGATCAATTCGGAGGTGATAATGTGAAAAAATTCAACCGAAAACGATTCAGAAATTTATTGCAATCACTAGATGGTTTTGCTTTTGACAAACAGAAAAAAGAACTCGAAATGTCGTTTAACAATTGGAAAGGAAACCAAGAGCAAATCGATGACGTTTGTTTGATTGGCGTGAGAATATGATTGATATGAATAAACTAATTTGATGATTTAACACTCATATAGATACAAAAGGCTCCTTTAAAAAGAGCCTTTTGTTAAAATATATTTTGTGACTAATTTTTCTTTACAAATTCTTCAAACGACTTCAAAACAACATAAGTAATACCTACTTTTTCAGTTGCTACTTTGTATTTGCCAATTTGGGCATCTTTTATAAGTTGAAATTTCTTTTTCCCATCGTCCAATCTATCTTGTAACATTTTCATTGTTTCCAATTGAGAAACTGAAGGGCCACCATAATAAGATCCAATCGTGCTGTATAGATCCCCAATTTTTTCTCTCAATTGAGGCTCACCTGCACCAACATAATTATCACCTTTGGTTACAACTAAAACATCCTTTAATGCATTCAGATCTGTATTCAATTTCAATGCTTGCTTTTTTAAACTTGCATTTTCTTTCATTACTTTATCCGAATGAAGCATGTATTCATCCATTTCGTAAACCAAGTAAGCCAACTCTTCTGTCATGTCATACAACGTTTTTGTTGTTGCTTCTTGAAGTTTTCTTTCCTCTGATGTAAAAACAGTATTTGTAGGATATTTCAATTCTAGAGAACTTTCAAATTTCTCTGTTCCTTTTGTGATAACAACTTTATATTTTCCAGCTTGAACTCGAGGAGAAAACATTGCGCTTCCTGCAATTGTTTTTCCTGCAGCAACTTTTGGAGCCATTGAATTACATCCCCATTCCACAATGTTGATTCCTTTTTGTTTTCCTGGAGAAATTGTTGTGATCCACTTGTCATTGCTATCATAAATATCCAGACTCATTTTTCCAAACGTGTGTCTTTTAGATAAGTAATATTTAATTTGTGCTGATGAAGAAGGGTTTGAACCTATGAATTGGGTTTCTGTGCTTGCTCCTCCAAATGTACTTGTCTCATCCATTTCATACGTTTTGGACGGGAAAAAATAAAGCGGTTTAGCCAATACTTCAGCAGTTAATTCACGCAATGGACTAATATCATCAATGATTATGATTCCGCGACCATGTGTTCCTAAAATCAAATCATTCGTCTTTGGATGCAATTCAATATAATGAACGGCAGCAGCAGGAACTCCATTTGTAAATTTAGACCAGCTTAATCCTCCATCAATTGTAATAAACAATCCTAATTCCGTTCCAAGGAAAAGCAAATTTGGATTTTTATAATCCTCCTGAATATTTCGTGCAAAGCTAGTGATATCATCAGTTACAATAGATTTCCAAGTAAGCCCATTGTCAGTTGTTTTAAAAACGTATGCGTTTTTATCATTTTTTGTATGGCCATCAAACACAGCATAAGCCGTTGCTTTATCGAACGAACTTGCTTCAATATGATAACACCACGTGTTGACAGGAAGTCCTTTGATGTTCATTGTCAAATTAGTCCACGTCTTTCCACCGTCTTTTGTGAGCTGCACATTACCATCATCGGTTCCAATCCAAATAATATTTTCATCTAATGGAGATTCCGCGATTGTAAAAATTGTACAATGATTTTCTGCACCTGAATTGTCTGCAGACAAACCTCCTGATTGAACTTGTTGTTGTTTCGCAGGATTGTTTGTTGTTAGATCTGGTGACATTTTCTTCCAATTATTTCCCATGTCGTCCGACTTGTGAAGAAACTGACTTCCAATATATAAACGATCCGGTTGATGTTGGCTTGTAGTTATTGCAGCATTCCAGTTGAAACGGTATTTTGGATCTCCTGTTACAGGAAAA
>JBIIWQ010000369.1:0-2527 GCA_044338805.1 Crocinitomicaceae bacterium | reverse complement strand
CGCTGATGACAATATCATTTCTATTTATATGATTAAACCAAAAAGGACAATCTAACTCATTTACTTCTCCTTCATTATTAAATGTATCACTTTTTAAATCATATGCCAACAAACAATTTAAACCACTTGAATCCTCTTTCATGATCCAACAGTTTGCTCTAGATATTTTTAAAAAATTTGTTGCGCTATAAAGTATTTCTTTAGCCATAGAAAAGTCGTCACCTTCGTTTATATGAGGGCTTTTTGACAAACTTTCAATAACTTCCAAGAATATAGATGATCTATTTATGGACATTTCAAGTGTGTGGTTAGATTTAATGGTTAAATTACAAAAAGAATTGGTTAAATTCAACAAAAGAATTTTTGGGTGAATTCATTTATGATTAATTGGATAACTATTTATTTTGCTTGATTCCAACCATAATAAATAAAAGGGTAACTATCATCAACTCTTGGCAATAATGAACGCATTTGCAATGGAACAAGCAGATAAGTTCCTTTTACATACCATTGTGTATTATGGTAAAAAAACTTTGTTGGTATTTTTAGAATGCGGCTAGATAATTTTTCTCTTTTGATTCGGGCAATTTCTTGATTTTCTTTATTTGAGAAACTTTTACTTATGAAGTCAATTGGACGATAAAAAAAATATCTCTCACCACAATCAGGATAAAAAGCATAATTGGATTTCGTTGCATTATCAAACCAGTTTCTCTGACCGAAAGTCTTATAACCAGGTGCCCAAAGTATTGAAACAGGATCTAAATAATATTCAAATCGTTGAATTTTATGAGCTAAAAGCATGCCTCCTAAATCAGCAAATTTTTTATCTCCTAGTGCAATAGGAGCAGCATAAGTATAAATATTCGTGATAGAATAATTACTTTGTTCAAGATATACTCCTGTTAATATTGCCATCGCACCACCCAAACTATGACCAGAAATCCAAATTGTTTTATTTTTTGCACTTAGTGAATCCAATAAGTGAAGTAAATCCATTTTAACAATATCAAAACTTTTCCAAAATCCTTTGTGAACTTTAGTTCCATTCAATATCGAGTCGGATTTTACTTTAGAAATACTGAAATCTGAACCGCGCCATTCTGCAAAATGGTTGTCATTGACATCATCTGTTCCACGAAATAATATTAAAATCAAATCCTTATGATTGATTACAATTATTTCAGGGTCATATCCTTTTATCGATTTTAAACCAAGAAAATTAAAAGTATCTAATACGGGTTTTTCAATAAAATAAAATTCAGCGCGATTAGTTATTGAATCGCTCGAAAAATAATGACTCAATCGTTTTTCAAAGGCAAATTTGAAATTGCCATTATTAATTCGTGGATGTTCTTTTAAATAATTAGTTGATGGTAAGGAGTCTAAAGGCTTTGAATTATTTTGTAAATACCGAATTTGATAATCCAAACGTTCGGGGTACATGAGTTCATTCATTTTGGCTAAAAGAAATGCATTTACAGGGTCTATTCCTGTCGCTTTAGAATTGAAATAATTCATGCAATTCACTTCGTATTTTGGAATAAGAAATGCAAAACTCGACAGTGTGTCATTTTGAGCGCAAACTTCAAAACAATAAACCAATGAAAAGAATACTAAGAGTGTTTTCAATTTATTCTTTTATAAAAGTTGATACTTTTATCTGTTTTCCGCAATAAATATAAATGTAATAAACCCCATTTTTGAATTTTGAAACTGAGATTCCAGCTTCAGGAAATTGTTCGCCACATATAATTTGCTGCCCGTTTTCATTGGTGATTTTGTAAGAATCATTGGTTTGATTTTCGTTGATATATATTATGTCAGTTGTTGGATTTGGGTAAATGGTAAAATAGGGAAGAGCTTCTTCACTAATTAAATGAATTGAGTTTGAACCATTATTCACACCAATTTTATTCATATAGATACTTAAAACGCCCGTTCTAACATCTCCCCAAACAGCATAAATTGTATCATTTAAGAAATTTACATTCATGAAATCATTTCCTTTTCCTTCTAAAATTACATCATGTGCAACTTGAGTGTCTGAAATGGCAAAATCGGGTGAAAAATTAATTGAATCCTTCCAACGAATGGCACAATATATTTCTGTCGTTTCTTGATATGTATTTCCTATACCATTTCTGCGGTCTCGCCAGCAAACAGCCAAATCACCATCAATATCAAAATCTGCCCAAACTAAATCTTGCAATTTACCGTTTCCTAAAGGATCTTGATTAATCCTTTCTTGAGACATCCAACTATTTCCAGCATCAAACGATTCCATGAAATAAATATCTGCGTCACCACTTGTCTCTTTTAAAAAGAAATAGGTAATATGGTTAGGGTCGGAAGGGTCGCTCTTAAGAAGAGATCCCTTTTTTAAATATGAATTACTAATTGTTGTTCCTCCTCCGCTATACGCGTCCAACTGATTGATATTCTCACCTGCAGATGTGCTTTTCGCTATATATAAATGGGCAAAAGGACCTTGGATTACGGGCTCATAAGATGGATAAATTGCCAT
>JBIIWQ010000057.1:0-9069 GCA_044338805.1 Crocinitomicaceae bacterium | reverse complement strand
AAATAAACTCCCAGATGTTTACCAACGATATGGAATCGGAAATAATTATGCTACTTTAATGTTGAATCCAGAAAAACAACAGAAAACAAAAGTAGGTTTATCAGTTGAAGGCAAACTTGGGCCGATTGATTTTGTCGCTGATTATTCCTATTCGAATTGGTCGAATAATTACTTTTTTATTGGAGAAACATGGAGAAATGATTCCCTAAAATCTTTTGGGTTCAATCAGTTTTCTTTAAGAGCGAATTATCGCTTCCGAATAGTAAATATTCAACCGAATTATTCATTTACACTGAGTAGCAAAGATTTTCAAATCATTCCGATGCATCAGATTCAAACAAGAATATTTATCAAAGGTGGAATTTTTAAAGCTAAAAAACTGAAAGCATATACTGGTGTTGATCTTTCATACGTGTCAGCATACCAAAGAGTCGGCTTTAGTTCGAATACAAGTGTTTTTCAACTAGATAATTTAACCACAATCGATTTGGGTTATTCTAATTTGCATTTTTTCGCTGGATTTCAAATCGATGAATTTAAATTTTATGTCAGATTTGAAAACATCGGATACTTTTGGAATGACCATAACATAGCGGTTATGAAAAATTATCCAATCGCTTCAACACAATTGCGTGTTGGTCTTACGTGGGACTTTTTTAACTAATTCACATATTTCAATCAATTCTAGGATTGGAAATTTGAATATAATAACTTTCACAAAAATGTGCAGTCCCTAAGGGACAAAAACAACTTCGCAAATTAAAATTTGCAGAGCTATAAAGTTCCATACGCAACAAAATGCAAAGCAAAAAAGTAAATAACGAAAAAAACCACCTATTTCAATTCGTGAAAATTCGTGAAATTCGTGGACAAAATGCAAAGCAAAAAAGTAACATATCGAAAAAATCCGCCTATTTCAATTCGTGAAAATTCGTGGACAAAATATTTTATTACACTGCGAGTGATAATATTAAATATTTTCATGATTCTAATCATAAGCAATTCTCTATTATTCACAATTCGTATTTGATTCTTTTCTGAAGAAGAAAAATTCAATCAATTAGCTTTACTTATATTTGAAAAAAAATTGAACAATGAGATTATTGGAAGATAAAGTAGTATTGATTACAGGAGCATCAAGAGGAATTGGAAAAGCAATCGCTGAAGAATGTGTGAAACAAGGTGCTAAAGTGGCATTTACCTATTTGTCTTCGGACGAAAAGGCACTAGCTTTAGTGAAAGAACTTTCAGTTAATGGTGGAATTGCTAAAGGTTTTAAGAGTGATGCTTCTAAATTTGATGATGCTCAAAAATTAGTTGATGATGTTGTTGCTGAGTTTGGAACAATTGATGTTTTGGTGAACAATGCCGGAATAACCCGTGATACGTTGTTAATGAGAATGTCTGAAGAACAATGGGATGAAGTAATAAATACCAATTTGAAGTCTGCTTTTAACCTTACAAAAGCTGTTCAGCGTCCAATGTTGAAAGCGAGAAGTGGTTCTATTATAAATATGTCATCTGTAGTTGGTGTGAGTGGAAATGCCGGTCAAACAAATTATGCTGCGTCAAAAGCGGGATTGATTGGTTTCTCAAAATCCGTGGCACAGGAATTAGGCTCTAGAAACATTCGCTGTAATGCTATTGCTCCAGGATTTATTGAAACTGAAATGACTGATGCATTGGATCAAAAGGTTGTTGCAGAGTGGAGAAACGCTATTCCATTGAAAAGAGGAGGGACTCCTCAAGATGTTGCGAACTTAACTGTTTTCTTAGCTTCTGATATGTCAACATACATTACTGGGCAAACAATTAATGTTTGTGGTGGAATGTTAATGTAAAAAAGTATTAAAAATACCGCCGTTACCAAAGTGATTGAACATACTGAGTAAACTTGTCATTCTGCTTATTTTTTTGATTCAAAGATTTTGTGTCAAATCAAATCGATATACCACATGACTAAATTTATAACCCCAGGGGTTAAATGTTTTTAGCGCTGGATGTAATCCTGCGAAAAAACATGAAATAAATTACTTTTTGGCATGTATCCGCCAGTTGGCGGATCATGACAAAAAGATTTTCTGGTAACAAAGCGACCATTCAATTCTTTTTTATAAAAAACTTGCATGAATAATTGAAACCAAGATTTTTTAATACAATTATTAAAGAACCTTCATTAAATTTACACTGAATTAATCATCATAGAATTAATCATCAAACAATGAACATACGTCCTAGAAGAAATCGCAAATCAATTGCTATTAGAGCAATGGTGGAAGAAACAAAAATTGGATCCGAACACTTAATATATCCTATTTTCTTAAAGGATGGTAAAAATATTAAAGAAGAAATTTCGTCACTACCAAACAATTTTCGTTGGTCAATAGATCAATTAATTCCAGAAGTTGAAAAATGCATGGAATTGGGCGTCATGACGTATGATTTATTCCCAGCAGTTGAGGAACATTTAAAAGATCAAACTGCTACCTATAGTTATGCTGATGAGAATTTCTACTTGCACGCAATTCGTAAGTTGAAAGAAACTTTTCCAGAGATTGTATTAATGAGTGATGTTGCGCTAGATCCATATTCTTCAGATGGACATGATGGTTTAGTTGGTTTAGATGGACGTATTTTAAATGATGAAACATTACCAATTTTAAATAAAATGTCGATTGCGCAAGCTCAAGCTGGAATTGATATTATTGGTCCTTCAGACATGATGGATGGAAGGGTTGGTAGCATCCGTCAAGCACTCGATTTAAGTGGGTATTCCGATGTTTCTATCATGTCTTACACGGCAAAATATGCAAGTGCTTTTTATGGGCCTTTTCGTGATGCGTTGAATTCTGCACCAAAATCAGGTGATAAAAAAACCTATCAAATGAATCCAGCAAACAAACGAGAAGCTTTAATTGAAGCGGAATTGGATTTCTTGGAGGGAGCAGATATGATGATGGTAAAACCTGCATTGTGCTATTTGGATATCATTCAACTGCTAAAAGATAATTTTAACATTCCAATTACGGCTTATAATGTCAGTGGTGAATGTGCAATGGTGTATGCTGCTGCAGAAAAAGGTTGGTTGAATTATGATTTAGCAATCAGTGAAATGTTGTTAAGCATGAGAAGAGCAGGAGCAGATGCAATATTAACGTATTTTGCCAAAGATTTTGCAACGTTATTAAAGAAGTGATTCTTCTGTTTTTCTGAGGAAATATTGGGCTGATTGAACTAGTACTAGTTTTTAAATAAAGAATGATTTTCTATCTTTACATATTATGGAAGAATACGATTTTTATCCCCCTAAACCTGAACTTGCTGAATCAAAAGCAAAAGGAAATCTTGCCTTGACAATTTTTTCAATTGTTTTGTTTGTAATGACATTTTTATTTGTTTTTACGGATGAAGTAACATTTATATTTCATTTGTTAATTGTATTGCTCATTCATGAAATGGGGCATTTTGCCTTGATGAAACTCTTTAAATACAAAAATGTACGGATGTTATTTATTCCTTTAATGGGAGCATTTGTGCAAGGAAGTAAAGAGGAATATTCTCAAAAACAAAGTTTATTAGTGGTTGGCGCAGGACCTTTTCCAGGAGTAATTTTTGGAACTGTTTTAATTCTTTTAGCGAGTAAGTATCAAGCTGTTTGGATGGTTGATTTAGGCTTGTTATTTCTCTTTTTAAATATTTTGAATTTGATTCCACTTGATCCATTAGATGGTGGTCAACTGTTTAAATTATTAGTGAAGAAAAACCAAGATTTGTTTATTCTCGTTTTTTCATTTATTTCATCTTTAGTGTTGATTGGTGCTGGATGGTATATTGATAGTTATGTCTTGATGCTTTTTGGATTTTTTATGGGGTTTAGAGTGCGCTCAATTCAAGCACAATATCAATTGCGAAAAGAATTAAAGGAAGACGATATTGAATATAAAACGACCTACAAACTACTCTCTAATAAAGATTTTTCTAAAATAAAAGCACACATTGTAGAGCGAACTCCAGCACTGAGAACTTATATCGATACTGTTTCACCTGAGGAATCAGATCCTTTAATTGCAAATCAAGTAAACGGGGTTTTGCTCAGTCCAGTTGAAAATGATGCAAGTCTTTTCTTTAGAATTTGTTTAATTTTTCTTTGGATAACTGCAATTGTTCTTCCGTTTATTTTGTTTAAGGTGTTTAATGATAATATTCAAGAAAATTATGGCTGGTACCTCAAGCTTCTTTCAAATCAATGAGAAAGTAGGTTTTCTTTTTGAAACAGGTGGTGGAATTGTTAAGCGAATTGATGATAATGGATTTTTCTTTGTAGAAGATGAATCTGGTTTTGAACGTCCTTTTCGTGCCAATGAATTGGTCAAAATTCACGGTTCCGATTATCATTTACCAGAAGATAGCATTGCTCAAATAAATGAGGATGATACTATTTCAACTGTTCGACACACCTCACACAAAGAAACACAAACAGGCTCAAAAAAACCAATTGATGTCTGGGAAATTGATTTGCACATTGAATCGTTGATCGACTCAAACAGGGGAATGAGTAATTCCGAAATTTTGGCCATTCAACTCAAAGAATTTAAAAACTTTTACAAGCGTGCACGCGATCGCCACATCCGAAAATTGATTGTCATCCATGGAGTAGGAGAAGGTGTTTTGAAAGACGATGTTCGCCTGTTTCTCTCTACCAAAGATGGTGTGGAGTATTACGATGCCAATTACAGCGATTACGGAAAAGGTGCAACAGCCATTGAAATAAGATACAACGCTAGTTATTGATCGGGAAATAGTCGATATTTATCGGGTGTTATAAAAAAAAAAGCGTTGTGTAGTGTATAGCATACTATTTTGGGAGGCTATGCGAGCAGTTGTAGCGCATATATATATAGATATTAGTTATGAGTAATTATTAAAGAGAATATGAAACAAATTAAAGCTATTTTTTTATTAGTCATTTTATCATTGATCAATTTTTCGTGTAAAAAAGACATCAATGGATGCACGGACCTTACATCAGACAACTATAATATTGAAGCCAATGTTGACAACGGGAGTTGCAATTACCATGGAAATTTAACTAATTGGTACGACACAACTACTCGTGATAGCTTGCTTGCCAATAACATTGCTTCGGTCACTATTTATTTAGATAATGAGGTTGTTCAAAATATCAATCCAAATGTTGTTATTTGGTCATTTGAGCCTGAATGCAGTACAACAACCATTGGCAATTGGATAACAATGGAAGGAACTAAGAGTAAAACGGTTTCCATAACAGCTAAGGCTTTTAATGGTGCTAACGTTGAAATCCGCAATTGGAACCAAACAAGGACAATTAATGCTGGAGAATGTGAAATATATCAGATTATTTGGTAATAATTAGCTACACTTAACATCAACTAAAATCCACGGGCTGAACAACCACGTTCGAAAAGCCCGCGTCTCCTAGTTGAGGAAAGTTACACAGCATTAACCACTTCCGCGAAACCTACCCAACAAGAAAAATTTGCACAATTAAAATAAATTACTTACTTTTGGCGTTAGTAACGTAAATCAATATTAATGATAAAGACTTTTGGCGATAAAGAATCCGAAAAAATTTGGAATGGAATTCTTTCGAAAAAATTGCCAAACGAAATTCAGGATGTAGCGCGCAGAAAATTAAGGATGCTTAATAATGCACAGGATGTGAATGATTTAAGAATTCCTCCTGCAAACAGACTGGAGAAATTGAAAGGTAACCTTGAAGATTATTATAGTATTCGAATAAATAATCAATGGAGAATAATCTTTCAATGGCTTAATAATGATTCTTACGATGTTAAAATAGTTGATTACCATTAAAAAAAGTTATGGAAAAGTTGAGCAATATACATCCTGGTGAAATACTACTTGAGGAATTCTTAATTCCAATGGAAATTTCTGCCTATCGTTTAGCAAAGGCAACATTTCTTCCCCAAACTCGCATTTCTGAAATTATCAAAGGGAATAGGCGAATAACGGCTGATACTGCATTACGTTTTGCTAAATTTTTCGGGACAAGCGCAAAGTTTTGGTTGGGTTTACAAGATGATTATGATCTTGAAGAACAGAAAAATCAAAAGGAGAAAGAACTAAATGATATAAAACCAATGGAAGGAAACGCTGCATAACTGAGTCTCATGCTCTATTCCAAAATCGTACTTCGATAAAACGATCTGCGCTAACGCTTGATTTTCAAATCTTTCAGATTTTCTTATATATAAATATTATTAAACTTCGAAGTTGCGTTTATGGATGGAAGTTCGGAACAGCGCATTGCCTCAAACCATTAAAAAATTCAAAATCCACATAAATTAAACAGTGAAAAAGGTAGAAAACGATGAAGTATTTTGGACGAGTTGTCTAGAGTGTCAGGGACAAGGGAAAAAAAGCGGTAGGTTGCGCAAGAAAGTGCGACTTCACTACCAAAATGCTGTGGATGAATTTGATAAAACGAAGGAAACTGCTCCTGTTCGTCCAAATAACCCCCTGTTACTTTGTTCGAACTGTAACGGAACTGGATTGATTCACGCTCCAAAATTCCCTGAAGCAGATAAAGAAAACTTCCCGCATGTAGCGATTATTGGTGGTGGTATAGGAGGCGTAGCATTGGCTGTGGCCTGTTTGCATCGTGGAATTCCTTTTACCCTTTTTGAGCGCGATAGTGGTTTCGATGTTCGGTCTCAAGGTTATGGTCTCACCCTACAACAAGCCAGCAAAGCAATGAAGGCATTTGGTATACATTCCTTGCCAGAAGGGGTCTATTCGACAAATCATGTGGTACATAATACAGATGGAAAAGTGATTGTTGAATGGGGAATGAGAAAGCGGATACAAGCAGGCGATAAAGCACCGCCAAAGCGAACAAATGTGCACATCGCGCGGCAATCATTGCGTTTAGAACTGCTCAAGCAACTCGGTAAACAGGATGCAGTGCAGTGGGGACATCAATTGGTAGATTTTAAGGAAAGTGATGAAGGAGTTAAGCTGAACTTTCTTGTTGACGGGAAGAAGAAGGTTGTCAATGCAGATCTTGTGGTTGGAGCGGATGGTATTCGCAGCGTGGTTCGCAGGTTGCTAATTGGTGATGAGATTCTTCCTTTACGTTATCTTGGTTGCATGGTGATTTTAGGGATTTGTCCGTTGAAAAATCTCAACGGTTTTGAAAGTCATTTACTCGACTCAGCAACGGTTTTTCAAACTGTAAATGGCAATGAACGAATCTATATGATGCCTTTTTCATCTGACACGGTGATGTGGCAACTTAGCTTCCCAATATCAGAAAAAGAAGCCAAGGAAATAAGTTTACTAGGACCTCAGGCGCTCAAAGAGGAAGCATGTCGCAGAACGAAGTGGCATGATCCTGTTCCTCAGATTATATCTGCAACTCAGGAAACACAAATTACGGGGTACCCAGCCTATGACCGCGCATTACTCGAACCAGAATTTTTAGAGAAAGGGAGTCATGTAACGTTGATTGGAGATGCGGCACATCCGATGAGCCCATTCAAAGGACAAGGAGCAAATCAAGCATTGTTGGATGCGCTCGCACTCGCGCGAGGAATAACAAAAGGTTGTCGGCCTTCATCTCATTGGAGAGAAGCGGGTATAAGGAAAAGTGTCTTGACCGAGTTTGAAAAAGAAATGTTAGAACGAAGTGCTTCGAAAGTGAAAGATTCAGCGGAAGCAGTAGCGCTCCTGCATTCTGAAATTGTGCTAAGAGAAGGCGATGGACCGAAAGGACGGGGATTAAAGAGAACAATATAAACGCAGAAGTCACTATTTTAGGACACGTATTCCTTTTTTTTTTAAAATCAAACCTTTTATTTACAATAAATTGATTATTCTCATTTTGAAGAACAATATATGTCATAAAGAAACAATAATATAAAAGTGTTCTTTGAGTCATGAAACTAAATGATCTCAACCCAAAAGAACAAAATTTTATACAAAGATTAATTAATCATCATAAATGGTTTATTATTCCGGGTATTCTTATTCTCTATTTCTCTTCTGCGATTTTAATGTTTGTTGGAATTCTGAAACTTTATTATACTGTTTTAGAAATTTATCACAACATAAATAATCCAAAAATAGTAGATCATGCTGTTAAAATTTCCGCAAATTTCTTAAGTATAATTGAAGTTTATATTCTTTCTCTAGCTTTTTATACTTTTGCTGTAAGTGTCTATAAATTATTTATTGGCAATAGTATTCCTGGGAAATTAGGTTGGATAATTGTCGACAATATAAATGATCTTAAATCGCATTTATCAAAAATGGCCGTTCTATTTCTTTGCATGATGATCATTCAAAAAATCACTGAATGGAAAGATCCAATTGGCACGCTGTATCTAGGAGTTGTTGTTACGCTTACTTCTTTGGTATTAATCCTTTTTTCTAAGCACTTAGAGGATATTAAGAAACATTAATTAATGGTTCGTTTTTCTATTTGTTAGAAATTATTTTCCTCATTATCAGGTAAACTTCAAAGTTCGAAATAGGTGATAAATATCATATTTATTAAACAAAAACAACAATACCTTTATTGAAAATCCAATTCAATAAGACATCAATTTTATGAGTAATTCAAGAACTACTTTTTTATTCTTTACAGGTAAAGGAGGTGTAGGGAAAACATCATTGGCCTGCGCAACTGCGGTTGAAATGGCAGATTCAGGGAAAATTGTTTTACTTGTAAGTACCGATCCAGCATCCAATTTGAAAGATGTTTTGGAAAGCGATGTTGATGAAACTATTAATCCCATAAAAGGAATTGAGAATCTTTTTGCTGTTAATATCAATCCTGAAAATTCTGCAGAAGAATACCGAAATCGCGTAACGCAACCATTAGAAGGCATGGCTACCAAAGCGGAAATTAAAAAAATACGTGAAGACCTTTCTGGCGCTTGCACAACTGAAATTGCTTCTTTTGATGAATTTTCACGCTTCGTTTCTGGAGAAACAGAAGGTGGGAAATTTGATGTTGTGATTTTTGATACTGCACCAACTGGACACACCTTAAGATTATTGGAA
>JBIIWQ010000368.1:0-2530 GCA_044338805.1 Crocinitomicaceae bacterium | reverse complement strand
CACAAATAAACTTAAGTTTCAATTTCAATTCAATTCAAACAATAAATTTCATTAATTTTAAATCGTGAACGGAAAAATAGACAGATTAAAATTGGCCCATTTCGGGAATCTTGAACTTCTTGCTAAACAAGTTGTTGAAGGATTTATTACAGGTTTACATAAAAGTCCTTTTCATGGGTTTTCTGTTGAATTTGCAGAGCACAGATTATACAATAAAGGAGAATCAACACGCCATATTGATTGGAAATTATTTGCTCGAAGTGGAAAATTATTCACGAAAAAATATGAAGAAGAGACAAATCTTCGTTGTCAAATAGTTATAGACTGCTCAAGCTCAATGCTTTTTCCAAAAGATGCAGAATTGAATAAATTTGAATTCTCAGTATATGCTGCGGCATCTTTGATTGAGCTGTTAAAACGACAAAGAGATGCGGTTGGAATTTCCTTGTTTACCGACAAACTTGAGTTGCACACAGCTGCAAAGTCATCCATGACTCATCACCGATATCTCTATAGTGAGTTAGAAAAACGGATGACAAATTACTCTGAAACAACGAAAAAAGACACCAATGCTATTCAAGCAATTCACGATGTTGCCGAGTTATGTCATCAAAGAAGTTTAGTCGTTATTTTCTCAGATTTATTAGATGATCCAGATAAATTAGATGAATTATTTCAAGCGTTACAACATTTAAAACACAATAAACACGAAGTAATATTATTCCATGTAGTTAGTCAAAAATTAGAAGTAGATTTTAATTTAGATAACCGACCTTATAATTTGGTTGACATGGAAACTGGTGAAAATTTAAAACTTCAACCCGCTGAAATAAAGGAATTCTATGTGGATTCTATTAAAAAATATTTTAACGAGTTAAAAATGCGTTGTGCAAATTACCAAATTGATTTCATGCCCGCTGATATTGATAAGGGCGTTGATCAAATATTATTGCAATACATGTTGAAACGACAAAAATTATTTTAATCTTATTTTTTTAGTTAAATATTTAAATCGATAACAAATCTATATTTTCTCTTTAAAACCCTTATAATTAATAGAATTTTGGAAAACAGAATTAAGAAGTGAACTTACTGAACATCATTAATCATGAGCAATTATTGATTGGGACGAAGAGAGAAAACTCACAAAATAATTCCTCTGGCAAAATGGAAACTAACAGAAGTCAAAAATGAAATTGCAAAGCACACTATTCAATACAATTTCATATACGAAACAACGAATTTGTAAGAATTGGCTGGCAACCTCGTAATAGAATCGATAAAAGAAGGTGAAGACATCGGAGATGGGCGATGGTGTTGTGAAGGAATAATAAAAAGGAATGTAAATACAAACGTTACAAATTGAAATTACGAATTACGAATTATTGAGCATGGATTATTTAGATCAATTAGAAGCTGAAGCAATATATATTCTTAGGGAAGTTGCAGGCCAATTCGATAGACCTGCGTTACTTTTTAGTGGAGGAAAAGACAGTATTTGCTTAGTTCATTTGGCATTAAAAGCTTTTCGACCGGGGAAATTCCCTTTTCCTCTAGTACATGTTGATACTGGACATAATTTTCAAGAAGTATTGAATTACCGTGATCAAATTGTTAGTGAAATCGGTGAGAAATTGATTGTAAGAAAAGTGGAAGATACAATTATTAAAAGAAATTTAAAAGATGGGAAAGGCAAATTCCCTAGTAGAAATGGACTTCAAACCTACACATTACTTGATGTAATCGAAGAATTTGAATTTGACGCATGCATCGGTGGCGCTAGAAGAGATGAAGAAAAAGCAAGAGCCAAAGAACGAATTTTTTCAGTTAGAGATGAATTTGGTCAATGGGATCCTAAAAAACAGCGTCCAGAAATTTGGGCTCTTTATAATGGCAGGGTTGATAAAGGTGAAAATGTACGTGTTTTTCCGATTTCAAATTGGACAGAATTAGATGTTTGGAATTACATCAAAAGAGAAAAGATTGAACTTCCTTCAATCTACTTCGCACATAAACGTGATTGCCTTGTAACTGAGAATCGTCAATTAATGAATATCAATGAATTTGTTCAATTAGATAAAACCGACACAATTGTCAATCGAAATGTGCGCTACAGAACGGTTGGTGATATGACGTGTACAGCCGCCATTGAAAGTGAAGCATTTACAGTGGATGATATAATTGCAGAAATAAAGAATACAAACATATCAGAACGTGGTGCAACAAGGATGGATGACAGAGTGAGTGAAGCAGCTATGGAAGACCGTAAAAAAAGCGGTTATTTCTAAGTAAAGAAAGAGAAATATTCAAATACATTGATTAAAACAAGAGCATTACAAAATGAAACTTTTAAGATTTTTTACTGCAGGAAATGTTGATGATGGAAAAAGTACGTTGATTGGACGCTTATTATATGATAGCAAATCTATTTCAACAGATATCATTGAAACATTGACAAAGCAAAGTAAATCAACAAGTGGTGATGCGAACATTGACTTGGCATTGCTGACAGACGGATTGAGAGCAGAAA
>JBIIWQ010000366.1:0-2537 GCA_044338805.1 Crocinitomicaceae bacterium | reverse complement strand
ACTTGGGCAATAACTTTATCACCATCACTACAAGAAGAAAGTAGTGTAAAACAAAACAGGCTGACGACAAAGCCAGCCTGTTTCAAAAGATATGTGTTTTTATTTACCAACCGAGTATAATACTGCGTCGTAAATTTTAACGGAATGTTTTTTATTTAGTTCTTCCAACCACGTTTTTTCAAGATAATTTTGATAATCTGAAGTAGTAGCTCCTTTTGCCTCACTAAATTCTTTGTTTTTAGGTGCTAGTTTTTCATTCACTTTCACAACATAAACTTTTCCATCAAACGAATATGATTTGTTTATTCCAATAGTCAAATTTTGGTCTTTCAAAAATGAAGTTTGTTCAGTGTCGAATTTATTTGTTCTGACACGTAAGTTTAATTCACTTTCCTTGTTAATCAAATCCAATACATGTTTTGAATTTATAGTATCGTTTTTAATCATTTTAGTCACTTGGTCAGCAATTTGTTGGTTAAGGCATTCATATACAATTGCATCTAAACGATTTCCCCACATGTATTTAGAACGATTTTGTTCAAAATATTCTTTTAAACCAACAGTGTCTTTCATCGCTTTGTTCCAAACTTTATCAGACATCACTTCATAGAGTAATATTCCATCATGATACTCAGTTATTAAAGCTTTAAAATCTGGATACTTATCTACTAATTTTGTTTCCTCATAACCAAGAATTGCCTCTTTTTCCCAATTTTTAAATTGTGATTTAACTGTTGCGCTATTTTCATCCTTTCTAACAGAACGGTAATTATTTTCAAGATATGTAGCGAAAGCTCGTTGACCAAATTTTTGACCATCAAGCATAAAAAGTGGTTTATCAGATTTTAATTCATCTGCATTCCATTTGCCAACATAATAGTTTGTATCTAAATTTTGTACAAACCATTTTACATTTTTCTTTGATTTATCTTGATAATTGTATTCCTTTTTCAATTTAAGCACAAATGAATCTTGCGTTTTCTTAGATCTTTCGTCCCGATTAACTTTATTCGTTAATTCCTTTTTCATCTCATCAAATGATTTCACATCATTCCATTCTAATTTTTTAATAATATGGTATCCGTAGTCTGTTCTAACCGGCAAACTATAATCACCATTATTTTTTAAGCTAAACGCAGCATCTTCAAATGAAGGAACCATTCGTGTTGTTGAACCTGTTCCAAATGGAGGAAGTTCACCACCTTTTTGATTTGAACTTGGATCGTCAGAAAATTCTTTAGCCATTTCTTCAAACTTAGCTCCTGCGTTCAGTTTAGAATAGATTTCATTGATTTTTTTCTCTGCATTTTTAAATTCTTCTTCTGTAGCTGTTTTTGGAACTGCAACCATAATATGAGCAGCTTTTATTGTGCCTCTTGCTGGACGTCTGTCTGTAACTTTGATAATATGATATCCAAATCGAGTTCTAAATGGATCAGAAACCGTTCCTGTAGCCGTATTGTATGCTTTGTCTTCGAATGGATATACCATTTGAAAAGCGTTGAAGTAACCCAAGTCTCCACCATTATTAACAGCAGATGGATCTTCAGAACCATTTTTGCCTTTAGCAACAGCTGCGAAATCTTCACCTTTCTCAATTCGTTTTTTTAAACCAATTATTCTGTTATATGCAGCCAAAGTATCAGCTGGAGATGCATTCGACTCTATTCTAATAAGAATGTGTGAAGCTCTAACTTCAGTTTTTGTGCGGTCATATGCTTCTTTTACTAATTCTTCATTTTTTGCAGCATCAACTAAATAAGGAAGAGCTAATTGCTTGCGATATCCTTCTAATTCTTTACTCAATTTTGGAATTGTATCGTATCCTAATGCTTCGGCTTCAGCAACCTTTAATTTGAATTTCACAAATAATTGCATGTACTCATCTAAAGCGGCTTTATCGTATTTAGGTTCGGTATTGTTCTTTAAATAAATTTGTAAAAATTCAGATTTGGTAACAGGTTTACCATCTATTTCCATTAGGATAGGATCTTGTTGTGCTCTTACTCCTGTGCTTAATACTATTCCAAATACAATTAATAAATTCTTTTTCATTTGAGTTTTTGATTTAATTAATAGGTCAAAAATAATTTTAACGGTTAATATACAATTTTATTTAACGTTTATTTAATACTATAGTTGGGTGCTTCTCTTGTAATCGTAACATCATGTGGGTGCGATTCTCTTACACCAGCAGAAGTAATACGCACAAATTTTGATCCTTTTAATTTCTCAATCGTTGGAGCACCACAATATCCCATTCCGGCTCTTAGTCCACCAATAATCTGATACATCACTTCCATTAAGTTTCCTTTATAAGGCACGCGACCAGAAATTCCTTCTGGAACTAATTTCTTAATATCATCTTCTGCATCTTGAAAATAACGGTCTTTAGATCCTTTTTGCATAGCTTCTAAAGAGCCCATTCCGCGATACGACTTGAATTTTCTTCCTTCGTAAATGATTGTTTCACCTGGAGATTCTTCAACTCCAGCAAACATAGAACCTACCATTATAGTGTCCGCTCCAGCAGCAAT
>JBIIWQ010000365.1:0-2538 GCA_044338805.1 Crocinitomicaceae bacterium | reverse complement strand
TTAATTGTTTGTGCTTCATAATCCAAATTTTTAACTTTTTGAGGATTATTCCTAATCTTGTGTTAGGGTAATCCTTTTTTATTAAAAACTTGCATTAGCAATTGAATCTAGTTCGTTTTATGCAAGGTTTTTTAGATTGTGTTTATTTCGAATATATTTAATTAGTTCCAAAATAAACAATAAAATGAATGCAGAGATAAAGGCAATTGCGAGATGGTAAAACCCTGGAAATTGAAAACTGAAAAGTGCTGAGAGAGATGGGAATATAAAAATTAAACAAAGTAGGCTAAATGCAATAATCAAAATAAGTTTAGCCGACCAATTTTTATTAAATAATACGGAAATAAAACTCCTTGTTAACGAAAGTTTATTCAGAATTAAAAATAAATTCCCAACAATTAATGTCGTAAAAGTTATTGCTCTAACTTCATCTTCTGAATGGCCTTCTCTCTTCGTTAAATACAAAACTAATACTACCAATAGTAAAAGTAATGCACCATGCGAGACGCTTAATATTATTTTTTTAAATCCAAAAAATGGTTTGGACGGATCTCTAGGTGGTTTGGACATAATTCCTTTTTCTTCATCTTCAGATTCAAAAGCAACCGAGCTTATTGGGTCAATTATTAATTCCATAAACACAATGTGTAGTGGCATTAATAAAATAGGTATATCTAGAAAAAAAGCGGGAATCATTGTTAAACCAATTATAGGAATGTGAATGGCCAAAATATAAGACATAGCTTTTTGCAAATTGTCAAATATTTTTCTACCCATTCTTATTGCTCCTACAATAGAAGTGAAATTATCATCTAATAAAACCAAAGAGGATGCTTCTCTTGCGACATCAGTTCCTTTATTACCCATTGCAATGCCGATATGAGCCGCTTTTAATGCTGGGGCATCATTAACACCATCGCCAGTCATGGCTACAATCTCACCATTTCTTTTTAACGCTTCTACGATTCTTAATTTTTGTTCCGGTTTTACGCGTGCTAAAATTGAAATCGTTTTGATTTTTTCATCAAGTTCTTTTTCTGATAAGACTTCTAATTGAGCACCAGTGAGAAGTCCTTGTTCGGATAATCCAATTTGCCTTCCAATGTTTAAAGCCGTTTCAGGAAAATCTCCTGTAATCATAATCACTCTAATTCCTGCAGTTGAACATTCTTGAATTGCTGATGGAACTTCTGGTCTGATCGGATCTTCCAAACCAATTAAACCTATGAATTTGAGTGGTATCGATGATTGATTTTCAGGAAGATTTTTTTGGTCAAATAGTGCACTTGCAACGGCAATAACCCTTAATCCTGAACTAGCGAGCTCGTTCACTTTAGCGATATATTTTTGTTTCAGCGCTGAATCTAATTTACACAAATCAAAAATTGTCTCGGGAGCACCTTTTGTTGCAGCGATGTACTCATTTATCTCTGCTAGTTTATATATGCGTGTCATGGCCATTAATTCATGACTAAAAGAAAATTCTTTGATAAATTCAAATGATTTTTCTTGTTCTAAGTTTTCCAATTTTGATTCAATTATTGCTTTCTCCATTGGGTCAATACTATTTGGTGTCGTTGCCAAAAAGCACGTATAAAGTAAATCTGATATTGACGCTTTATTTTTTAAAAAATCATCTTTTAAAATGAAATTAGCACCGTCAGATATTGCGGCTAAAACCATTTTATTTTGAGTAATTGTGCCAGTTTTATCGCTACAAAGTACTGTTGCTGAACCCAAAGTTTCAATTGCCGAAGGTTTGCGAGTAAGAACATTTTTTTTAGACAATCGCCAAGAGCCAAGTGCAAGGAAAATTGTTAAAACAACTGGAAATTCTTCAGGTAAAATTGCCATCGCCGCCGATAGACCATTTAAAATTGATTGTATAAGATTACCTCGAGTGAAATAAAACAATAAGACAACAGAAATACATAAAATTGCACCAATTATTCCAATATTTCGTATGAATTTCTTCATTTCAGATTGCAATGGTGTGACTTCCTCCTTTATTTCGTTCAGTGTTTTACCGATTTTTCCAAATTCTGTAGCGTGACCAGTATGAAGAACAGTAAATGTTCCTCTTCCTTTTGTTACAAGAGTTCCATTTAAAATTAAATTTTTATCAGAATTCACTTTTTTAATTACGGGGATAGACTCACCAGTTATCAAGGATTCATCTATTTCTAGATTGGTTGATTCAATAAGGTCCCCATCTGCTGAAATTCTATCTCCTTCATTGATAATTACTATATCACCAGGTACAACTTCCCTGCTTGGAATTCTAATTTCAATGCCATTTCGTATCACTAAAGTACGAGGTGATGATAATCTTTTTAGTGCCTCAAGTGCTTTTTCTGTTTTTCTGTGTTGGAGGAAAGTTATTGTAATGATCAATAAAATAGTCGATAATAAAATAATTCCCTCTTTGTAATCGCCTAATAAAATATAGAGTAAACCACATGAAATTAATAGAATGAACATAGGTTCTTTTATTACTTCAAGAATTATTTTAAAGATAGTTTTAGGTTGCGAGATGGA
>JBIIWQ010000364.1:0-2539 GCA_044338805.1 Crocinitomicaceae bacterium | reverse complement strand
GCTTCAAGCATCCAATACTCCAATTCAAGTTTCATTAGAAAATAATGCAGTTTTTGGTCAACAAACCCGAAGATTTATGGGTTTCAATGTAGAGCATAAAATATCAGAAAAGTTTTTGGTAGGAGCAACATTTTTAAAAATGACAGAAAAACCGTTTACTCAAAAATCGAGTTACGGACAAGAATCGGTGAATAATACTATTTTCGGATTCAATACTAATTTTTCTACCGAAGTTCCCTTTTTTACAAGATTAGTAAATAAATTACCAAACGTAGATACTGATGTTCCTTCTAATTTATCATTTAGAGGTGAAATTGCTTTCTTAAAACCAGACACTCCACAGGCAGATAAATTTCAAGGAGAATCAACCATTTATGTAGATGATTTCGAAGGTTCTCAAACTTCAATTGACATGCGATCGCCCTTTTCATGGACGTTATCATCTACTCCGGAAAAATCACCTACAAGTTCGTACGATTTCAATGCTACTGCTACCGATTTGAGTTATGGTTATAAACGAGCAAAATTATCATGGTATAGTATTGACCCAACGTTTTATGCTTCACGCCCTTCTGGATTGAGTATTCAAGATATTTCATTCAATTCAACAAGACGAATTTACAGTGAGGAATTGTATCCTGCAACTGATATTGCTATTGGACAAACACAAGTAGTCAATACTTTAGATTTATCCTATTATCCAAAAGAACGAGGTTCTTATAATTATAATCCAGCCGCTTCCGCAACAAATGAATTGCCAAATCCCCAAGGAAATTTTGGAGGAATTATGCGTTCATTAAATTCTACTAATTTTGAACAAAGTAATGTTGAATATTTACAATTTTGGGTTTTAGATCCTTATTACGATCCTGGAAATTTAGCAAACGAAACCGCAGCATCAAATACTGGAAGAATCTATTTTAACCTTGGTTCTATCTCGGAAGATGTTTTAAAAGACGGAAGAAAGCAATTTGAAAATGGACTTGGGCCTGACCAAATATTGGTTACGCCACAGCCAATTTGGGGGAATATTCCAGCATCGCAATCTTTGATTTATGCCTTTGACACGAATGCTGCTAATAGAGCCAACCAAGATATCGGTTTAGACGGTTTAAATAATAATGACGAAGCAACAAAGTTTCCTGATTTTTCAGGTGTTCAAGATCCTTCATCTGATGATTATGAATATTTTTTAGCTGCAGAAGGGTCAGTTCAAGATCGGTACAAAAATTACAACGGAACACAAGGAAATTCCCCTGTAGAAGTTACCGATTCAAATAGAGGTTCATCAACTGTTCCAGATGTGGAAGACATCAACCGCGACAATACTATGAATACCATTAATGGGTATTATGAATACAGTATTGATTTGCATAAAAATATGACCATTGGAGTAGATCGATATGTAACCGATATTAGAGAAACGGATGCCGCAAATTTACCGGCTGGAGCCAATGCAACTAAAGCAAGATGGATTCAATTTAAAATTCCTATTTCTCAACCAGAAAACACAATTGGTGGAATTTCAGATTTCAGATCAATTAGTTATATGCGAATGTTTATGACTGGTTTCAGTGATAATTTGACTGTTCGTTTTGGTGCTTTGGATTTAGTGAGAGGAGAATGGAGACGCTATACCAATACGTTAGATGCAACGGATACAAATCCAACTGATGACCAAACTGATTTTGATGTTTTAGCTGTAAATATTCAAGAAAATGGAAGTAGAAGTCCAATTCGTTACGTGTCGCCTCCAGGAGTTGTTCGTGAGCAGTTGTATAATAGCAATACCGTAATCAATCAAAACGAACAGGCATTGGCAATGAGAGCTGGTGGAGAAGGATTGCAATCTGGAGATTCAAGAGCAGTTTTCAAGAATGTAAGTGTAGATATGCGTCAATATAATAATTTAAAAATGTTTTTGCACGCTGAAGCACTTCCAGCACCTTCTGACCCTACGCCGCTTCAAGATGATCAAATGGTTGGTTTTATCCGATTTGGAAATGACTTTACACAGAACTTTTACCAAGTTGAAATTCCATTAAAAATAACTGCCGAAGGAGCAACAATAGCCGAAGATATTTGGCCAGATGTCAATGAAATTAATCTTCCATTATCACTATTAACTCAATTGAAAATATTGGCAATGGGCGGCAATGCTCCTGCTGAAGATGCAAACGGAATTCGATATATTGATGATGATGTTTTGGATCCTTCATTAGCAACAAATACAAGTAGAGGAAAATTGAGACTAGGAATTAGAGGAAATCCTAATTTTGGATTGGTTCGTACTTTAATGGTTGGTATTAAAAGTAAGGAAACAAATACAAGTACTATTCGTGGTGAAGTTTGGTTCAATGAACTTCGATTGTCTGGAATGGATAACAAAGGTGGAATGGCGGCAGTTGTAAACATAGACACCAATTTAGCCGATTTGGCAACAATTTCTGCCACTGGAAAGAAAAGTACAGCAGGTTTTGGTTCATTAGAACAAGGGCCAAATGAAAGAAGTCGCGAAGATATTTTTCAATATAATTTT
>JBIIWQ010000056.1:0-9117 GCA_044338805.1 Crocinitomicaceae bacterium | reverse complement strand
AACACGTGTTTACTGGGATATAATTATTTAATTTAGTCTTTAATAATCTGTATCGGTTATTTAGGACTAGACATTTTATTTTACAATTGACCATCAGAATGGTAAACACCATTCTTAAATACTTTTACTTTTAGAAGAATACCATCATGATCATATTCATAAACTTTACCATCAGATAATTGTCCATTTTTAAAGGTTCCATCTTGCCAAATTTCGTCATTAGCATTGTAGACTTTATTATATCCATTTGCTAAAAATTTCACACCTTTAGTTCGAGGTGTATCAATCTTAGGAGCAGTTTCTTTAGAAGCGCCAGGATTCGCTACTTTTACAGCTGTATTAACCATATCTTTTTGTTCGCTCTTTTCAACTGACCCATCAACTCCATAAACTAAGGTTTCTTTCACATCACCATTTTCATAATATCGAGTAGCTTTTCCTGCTACTTTTCCATCTTGTGATGAATATTCAAATTCTAGTTGACCATTTGGATAAAAGTATTTAACTGTTCCTTGCTCATTACCGGCATTATTATATTTTGCTTCGTATTTCAACTTACCATTTTCGTGGTACCTCTTTAAAGAATCTTGGTATAAATTTCGCTCAAAAATCCCTTCTTCCATAACCTTACCATTAGGATATAATTTGATATAAGCCCCTTGTGGACGATTATTCACATATGACCCTTTTAATTTTGGCGTAGCACCGTCATTGTGATATTTTATCCAAACGCCTTCCTTACGATCATCCTTATATGTACCTTCTTCAATTTTTCCTTCAACAGGAAACCCCTCAGTTGGTCTATCTTTTCCAAAGTAAATCCATTTACCTTGTTTCTTTCCTTGAATATCTTTTTTATTGAGTTTCTCATCTTGATTGTATTCAGCACGCATAATAGGACTCATTAAAAATCCAATAAAAATTAAGCTAAGAAATAATTTTCCGACCATAATCCTTGTTTTAAGCAGTTGTATAGGTATTCTAACGCAATATAGTAATTAAGTTTTAAAGAATCAGATTATTTGTTTTTTTCATCAGAACAAAAATTTTTAACGACGAAATAAAAAAAATAACATATTAATTATCAAGCAATTTCACGTCAACATGTTCAATCATTGTGCTAACTACTTTTGAAGTGTTATATACCTCCTTCCATCCCCAGTCTTTCCTGGCATATGAATCATCAATTGACATAGGCCAACTATCAGCAATGGCTTGTCTAAAATCTGGATTATAATCAATTTTAAAGCTTGGGATATACCGCTTAATTTCGTCGGAAAGTTCTTTTGGTGTAAAACTACAACCGGACAAATTATAAGCAGAACGGATTTTTATATTTTCTTTTGGAGCCTCCATTAATTCTATTGTTCCCCGAATTGCATCCTCCATAAACATCATTGGTAAAGCCGTATTTTCTTTCAAAAAGCAGGAAAATGGTTTGTGTAATTTTGCTTGATAAAAAATATCTACAGCATAATCTGTTGTCCCGCCTCCTGGCAAACTAGTATAGGATATTAAACCAGGGTACCTAATACTTCTTACATCTACTCCAAATTTATTAAAATAATACTCACACCATCTTTCACCAGCTTGTTTAGATATTCCATAAACCGTTGAAGGCTCCATTACAGTATATTGAGGTGTATTCTCTCTAGGCGTTGTTGGTCCGAAGACAGCAATCGAACTTGGCCAAAATATTTTATCAATATGTTTTTCTTTCGCTAAATCTAGGATAGTGAACAGCCCTTCCATATTCAATTTCCATGCAAAATCAGGATTTTTTTCTGCAGTGGCTGATAATAATGCCGCTAATAAATAAACAACCTTAATTTCGTTGGTTATAATATATTCTCTTACAAACTCTCTGTCTAGAATATCCATTTTTTGATAAGGTCCATTTTCTAAAACTGCTGGGCATTCGTCTTTTAGGTCAGCGGCAATAACATTTTCATTTCCGAACTTTTTCCGTAATTCAAGCACAAGCTCTGTTCCAATTTGCCCACAAGCGCCGATAATGATTGTTTTTGCCATAGTTGTATTGTTTTATCAAACAAAGTTAAAAATAGCACTGTTAGAAAAGCCTATTTTATTAAAAATATTAATACCTATTATTAAATCATGATAATTGTCATATTTTTGTTTATTCATCAAACTTATTTTTGCTTTCATACACGAATTAATATGTGGATTGAATTAACGATTTTCCTGAAACTTATGATCATACGAAATCCCTAGTGATTTAAAGGTTGTCAAGAAAAAAAATATCAATTTAAAATTAAATTATTATGCCATTTTATCATAAGTTAGGATCAATACCACATAAACGTCATACTGTTTTCAGACAACCAAATGGTAAATTATACCATGAGCAGTTGTTTGGGACAGCTGGTTTCGAAGGAATGTCAGCTTTAATGTATCATTTGAATCCACCAACAATTGTTAAGGATTTTAAAGGTCAAAAGAATATCGCACCAGAAATTGCATCTGACACAAACCTGACGATGCGCAGTTTAATGGGTTTCAAAGTTGAACCTAAAGATGACTATTTAGAAAGTCGAGTACCAATGCTTGTTAACTCAGATTGTTATATAGAATTAGCAGCACCAAAGAAATCAATGACTGAATATTTCTATAAAAATGCTGATGCTGATGAAATAATTTTCATTCATAAAGGAGAAGGAAAACTAAGAACTCAATTAGGTAATATAGATTTCAGTTATGGTGATTACCTCGTTATCCCAAGAGGAATGACTTATCAATTTCAATTTAACAGTGAAGATAACCGACTATTTATTGTGCAATCTTTTAGTCCAGTTTTCACACCAAAACGTTATAGAAATTGGTTTGGACAACTTTTAGAACATTCTCCATATTGTGAAAGAGATATCCGTCCACCGCATGAATTAGAAACACATACTGAATTGGGTGATTTTTTGGTTCGCATTAAAAAACAAGACGTTTTATATGACTATGTTTATGCAACGCATCCATTTGATGTTGCTGGGTGGGACGGTTATAATTTTCCTTATGCCTTTTCGATTCATAATTTTGAACCGATAACTGGTCGCGTACATTTACCACCTCCAATCCATCAAACATTTGAAACAGCAGGTTTCGTTGTTTGTTCGTTTGTTCCGCGCATGTACGATTATCATCCAAATGCGATTCCAGCTCCATACAATCATAGTAATATTGATTCTGATGAAGTTTTGTATTATGTAGATGGTGATTTTATGAGTAGAAATAATATCGAACATGGGCAAATAACTTTGCATCCAGCGGGATTAGTTCACGGACCGCACCCTGGAGCTTATGAAAGAAGTATTGGAAAGAAAGAAACGCAGGAATTAGCTGTTATGGTTGATACATTTAAGCCATTAAAAATGACAAAAGCTGCATTAGGAATTGAATTTCAAGACTATTACAAAAGTTGGTTAGAAAGCGAACATTAATTTCATTGTAGGAAAAATAATTAAATTTATAGACGTTCGATGTGAAAGTGTCGGCACTAAATATAAAAGATATGAGTAAAGAAATAAAAAACGTTGAATACGGTTTAGAAAAAATATTTGAAGGAGCGCAAGATTTCTTGCCTTTATTAGGTACAGATTATGTAGAGTTTTATGTAGGGAATGCAAAACAAGCCGCACACTTTTATAAAACAGCTTTTGGATTTCAATCGCATGCATATGCTGGATTAGAAACAGGAATGACGGATCGAGTTTCGTATGTTCTAAAACAAGATAAAATTCGATTAGTTTTAACAACTGCCTTGAAAAGTTCGTCCCCAATTGGCGAGCACGTTAAAAAACATGGTGATGGCGTTAAAGTGATTGCATTATGGGTTGAAGACGCAAAGAAATCTTGGGAAGAAACAACAAAACGTGGAGCTAAATCATACCAAGAACCAACGACAACAAGTGATGAAAATGGCGAAGTGGTAACGGCTGGAATCTATACTTATGGTGAAACTGTGCACATGTTTGTTGAACGTAAAAATTACAACGGTGAGTTTTTACCTGGATATGTAAAATGGGATTCTGAATACAATCCAACATCAATAGGACTTAAGTTCATTGACCACATGGTTGGAAATGTTGGCTGGGGAGAAATGAATACATGGGTAAAATGGTATGAAGATGTAATGGGATTTGTAAATTTCTTATCTTTTGATGACAAACAAATACACACTGAATATTCTGCTTTAATGTCCAAAGTTATGTCAAATGGAAATGGACGAATCAAATTCCCAATTAATGAACCAGCTGAAGGGAAAAAACGTTCTCAAATTGAGGAATACTTAGATTTCTACGAAGGCCCTGGAGCACAGCATATTGCCGTTGCAACAGATGATATTATTGAAACTGTAAGACAATTAAAAGCAAGAGGTATTGAATTTTTATCAGCTCCACCTCAAGCATATTATGATGAAATCCCAGCTCGTTTAGGAGTTCATATGGATATGATGAAAGAAGATTTGAACGTCTTACAGAGTCTTGCAATTATGATTGATGCTGATGAAGAAGGATATTTATTGCAAATATTCACAAAGCCAGTTGAAGACCGCCCTACTCTATTTTTCGAAATTATTCAACGAATGGGAGCAAGAGGTTTTGGCGCAGGAAACTTTAAAGCACTTTTTGAATCAATTGAAAGAGAACAAGAAAAGAGAGGAACTCTTTAACTAACGTATAAAACAGCTATAATATATCCTATCGAACTCAGGTTTGTTAGGATATATTTGTTTCTGTATCTTTGACAAAAAATAACAATCATGGCGGAAGTAGGAATCATTATGGGGAGCATTTCGGATCTGCCGATTATGCAGGATGCAGCAGATATTTTAAAAGAATTTGGAATTTCCTATGAAATGAACATCGTTTCAGCTCATAGAACGCCTGAGTTAATGTTTGATTATGCTAAAAACGCTCATTCTAGAGGTTTGAAAGTGATAATTGCTGGTGCTGGTGGCGCTGCACATTTGCCCGGAATGACTGCTTCTTTAACTCCCCTGCCTGTTATTGGTGTTCCAGTTAAATCTTCCAATTCAATTGATGGATGGGACAGTATTTTGTCTATTCTTCAAATGCCAAATGGTATTCCAGTTGCAACTGTTGCTTTAAACGCAGCAAAAAATGCTGGTATTCTAGCTGCAAAAATCATTGGTTCATCTAACCCTGAAGTTTTGATTAAGTTAATGGATTACATGGAAGAAATGAAATCTAAAGTATTAGAAAGCGCTGAAAAGTTGAAATAATTATTCGTACAATAAATATTTTTGTCGGATTTTCCTGAATTCTTGTAAACCAGGTTGCCAAGTTGCTCTTATTTCTTTCGCTGTCCAACCTGCATAAATTTGTTCCCGTAATTTTGATGTTCCAGCTAAGCGATTAAAAAATCCCATTTGATCTACAAACATTACGGAATCACCTAACAATTCTTTTGCTTGAATCAAATAATTTAAATTTATCTCATACTTGCGTTTGGAAATACTTGAATGCAAATCAATTCCATTGCAAAGTTTGTTTTCATATAAAGGACTTTTTGCTCCAATCGTGGATACTGGTGTAAATTGAAATTCATCTTTAGGAAATCTTGGATGTCCAAACATTTCAAATGGGCGTTCTGTTCCTCTACCGACACTGACGGTTGTAGCTTCAAACAAACACAAACTTGGATAAAGTGCTATTGCTGCTTCAGATCTTAAATTCGGCGAAGGAGCTACTGGAATTACATATTTAGTCTTGTGCGTATAGTTTCGACAAGGAATCACCCATAATTTACATTCTAAACTATCTCTTAACCAGCGTTGACCATTGATCATCATAGCATATTCACCGATTGTCATTCCATATACAATTGGAACGGGATGCATTCCTACAAATGATCTTTGAGCAGGCTCACGAACTGGCCCATCAATATAATGCCCATTTGGATTTGGTCTATCTAAAACCACCAATTGCTTCCCATTTTCAGCACAAGCCTCCATAACATAATGCAATGTTGAAATATAGGTGTAAAAACGAACTCCAACATCTTGAATATCATAAATAACAATATCAATATCAGATAATTGGGAAGATGTAGGCTTCTTATTTTGTCCGTATAATGAAATTAATGGCAAACCAGTTTTTTCATCTAACGAACTATATACTTTTTCTCCTGCATCGGCTTGTCCTCTAAATCCATGTTCAGGAGCAAAAACTTTTTTAACATTCAAATTGAGTGCAAGCAGCGTATCAACTAAATGAACATTACCGACCATAGAAGTCTGATTACTTACAACAGCAATATTCTTATTTTGTAATGAATCTATGAATAAATGAAGCCTATCTATGCCTAAAATCGGATGGTGAAGTGAATTCGCAATAATTCTTTCTTCATAAATACATTCTTCATCTTCTACAAGACATTCTTCTATTATTTGTGTTTGATTTGTTCCAATGTCTCTTTTGTTCTGAATACCACAGGATGCAATCAAAACCAATAAAAAACTTTTCAGGCACAAAAGCTTTGTGTACTTTAGTGCTCCAAAAAAGAGAATATTGTCATTCGAGTATTTCATATCAAAAAAGGTGCTAAAAAGCGAAGTACAAGGTAAGAAAGTTTCTAGACCAATTGTACGTATATCGATTATAAGTATTACACTAGCAGTTGTTGTTAACTTAATTACTATTGCCGTAGTTACTGGTTTTCAGCATGAAGTTAGAGAAAAAGTCTCAGGATTTGGATCACATATTTTTATAATGAGCTCCGGTGAAAACAGTATCTACGAAAGTGAACCAATCCTCAAAAATCAAGCCTTTTTATCAATTTTAAACAAAGATCCTGAATTAAAAAACATTCAATACATTGCTTACAAACCTGTTCTTTTTCAATCTAACAAAAAGGATCGCCAATTTAAATTGAAATCAGGGAAAGACACTTCCTATGTGCAACAAGAGATTCAAGGAGCTATTTTAAAAGGTATTGATTATACGTATGATCTTTCATTTTTTAAGCAACATTTAAAAACAGGACGACTTCCAAAATTTTCTAAAGACTCCATCATTAATGAAATCATTGTGTCAAAGCGAATTGCACAAGATTTAAATCTTGAAATCGGAGAAGATGTTAAAGCTTTTTTCGTTAAAAATCAACCTGTAAAACGGATTTTTAAATTGGTAGGAATTTACCAAACAGGTCTTGAAGAATTTGACAAAAAAATGGCAATTGGTGACATTCGTATCGTTCAAGAATTAAATGATTGGGGAATAAAAGCATCAATAATTATTGCGGATACTTTATCGAATGGGGAATTAATCGTAAAAGCAGATGTTTCAGGAGGAAATGGAAATTATCGTTATGATTGGGGCAAAGGGTATGAACAATATTCAGGATTCACTATTTGTCCAACCAAAGACACAATTATTCGTTTAATAATTTCAGATTACTGGATGAAGATAAGTGGCGAAAATGAACAGACAAGTATTCCTGATACAGCTTATTTAAAAATAAAAATTAAAGGAACAGGTTTTAGTGCCTGCGATTTCACTTTGAATAATGATAGAGAATTGATTCGCACCTATTTAAATGATATTGGAAGCAAATATTCTTTAAGTGCTATGAATAAAACGTTGCTATTTGAACAAATTATAGGAAATGGAAGTAGTTCCAATTATGTTGGAGGATTTGAAGTTTCAGTAAAGGATTGGAATAAACTACCTGAGACAGTCAATCGTTTAAAAAAGCAATTGGAACTTATTCCAACGAAAAATAACGAATCATTAAGTGTTAAAAGTATCATAGATACACAAAGTGACATTTTTGTTTGGCTAGGATTTTTAGATTTAAATGTAGTTATTATTCTTACACTGATGATTCTTATCGGTATTATCAATATGGGATCGGCCCTGTTGGTTTTAATTTTAGTTAGAACTAATTTCATCGGCATCATGAAATCTATGGGAGCTTCTAATTGGAGTATTCGAAAAATATTTTTAATTCAGGCAGCATTTTTAATCATTCGGGGGATGTTCTATGGGAATTTAATAGGTTTATCACTATGTGCTTTGCAATATTTCTTTGGCATTATTACGTTAAATCCTGAAGTTTATTATTTGAGCCAAGTTCCAGTAGAACTAACTTTCTTTTCGTGGGCGTTACTGAACATTGGAACCCTTATTGTTTGTATGAGCGCTTTGATTATTCCGAGTGTAGTAATTACAAGAATTAACCCTGTCAAAGCGATTAGATTTAATTAATTCATCGACATTTAAACTTTTAGTTATTCTTATTTCACAAAAAAGCCTCAATAAATTGAGGCTTTTGATACAACTTGTCTTTATTTATCTAATAATATTTACATGACCAACTCTCATAACTCGTTCGTCATTTCTCGTTGTTTTAAATTCTATTTTCCATGTATATGTTCCATCCTGAACTAAATCAATTTCATCCTTACTTCCATACGTTCCATCCCATCCGATTTCAGTATTATGAGATTCAAATATAATTTCACCCCAACGATTGAAGATCAATAAAGTATAATCATATGGGTCATAACCTGCTGTAAATATTGGTTGGAACGTTGGATTATAATCATCATTATCTGGTGTAAATGTATTTGGAATATAGAATATCAAATCTTCATAAATCTGAATTGTTGAATATGCTGTATCAACACATCCAGCTGGAGAATATGCAATAAGTGTTACAATGTAGTTTCCAATTGCATCACTTGCATAGTCGTGTGATGGATTTACAAGGATTGATATTGGCGTGTTGTCTCCAAAGTTCCAAATATAATCGACAGCTCCTGTTGTTGTGTTAATGAAATTTACAATTGGATTCATTTCTGATATTACTGAAGCAGAAGGTATGAATGAAGCTATGGGTGCTGCCTCAGCACAAACCAAATTTATTGCAGTATAAGTGCCAACACAGCCATTTGTTAAGGTTGTGGTAAGCGTTATATCATAACACCCAGCTTGTGTGAATGTATTTGTTACTGTTGTGCATCCTGTTAAAACCGTTCCGTCACTCATTGTCCAAACACAATTTGCAGAATTCGGGGTAGTATTAGTAAAATTAACTAACAATGGCACACATCCAAATGTGACATTTGGCGTAAAAGTC
>JBIIWQ010000055.1:0-9121 GCA_044338805.1 Crocinitomicaceae bacterium | reverse complement strand
ATTTTCTCAGTTTCTATTTTTGCTTCCTTAAATGAAAGTGAAGTTTTTGGTTTGTTATATGCGTCATATACATTCCAATATTGTTTTTTAGCGAGGCTTTTATTTTCAAGCGAAAAAATCAATGAATGACCTGGCTCGAGTTTAAAACAGTTTTCGAAAATGCAATGTGGTGTCGGTACATTTCCATATTGCATAAATGCCGCAACTGCATTAAGACTAATTTTTTTGACAAAACCAGGATGTTCATGAAATGCTTTCAATTCTGAAGCAAACAGAAATAACCCATCTTTGAAATAATAAAAGAAAGGTTTTATTCCAGCCCTGTCTCTAGCAATAAATACATTGTTGGCTTGATTGTCATATAGAACAATTGCAAACATCCCAATAAATTTATGTAGGCAATTTTCTCCCCACTGAGAATAGGCATGTAAAATCATTTCTGTGTCTGATCCACCTGTAAATTGATGTCCAAGAAGAGAAAGTTCGGCTTTGATTTCTTGGTAATTGTAAATTTCTCCGTTGTAGCAAATGGTTAGATTTTCAAATTGCATGGGTTGTTTTCCATGTTCGGATAAATCAATGATTGAAAGTCTGCGATGTCCGAATCCAATTTGAACATTTGGTTCATTGAATAATAACGTGTCTCCACCGTCTGGACCTCTATGAAACAAGGTGTTAGACATCTTTTCAAGAATTAATTCTGAAGAAGTTTTAGTGAAATCGAAAAAACCTGTAATGCCACACATTTGACGAAGATACGAATTATAAGAAAATTGCGTTTTTCTCATTAAGAAATGTGACAATTTTTTAATATTAATGTAATTTCAACACTTGTTGAGCTTTTCTCCACCTAAGTTGTATAGCACCCATATGAAATTAATAGCGATTAAAAATTTTCCACAATCTTTATTTGTTTGCGCTTATTCCGCTTTTCTTTTGGTGTCATGTAATTCTGCAAGTGAAAAAGAAGAATCCAATTTAAAAGATAAAACGGAAGTTATAATTCCAAGAATTATTGTTAAGAATATTACGTTGAACAATTCAGCAGTGATTGATGGGGAAATAGTGTATTCAGTTGTGAAAGACGTATCATTTTCTAAATCAGGAAAACTTGAAATAGGAGATTTACCATTAATTGTTGGTTCTCATTTCGAATTTAATGAACTATTAGTAAATTTAAATATCGAAGAAGCCTTCAAAGAATTGGCTCAAAGTAAATTATCTTTTTCAAAAAACATTCAATCCTTCGAAGAGCAAATTGAAAAAAAGGTACCATCTGAATTGTATAAATGGAAAAATTTTGAAGCGGACTTAACGCCATCAAAACGCTTACCAGAATTCCCAACTATTTATACCGAGTTAGAGAAAGCATTCATTATTGAAGATGATATTTATATCTTGTTTTCTAAAATAAAAAATCAAGAAGGTGAAATAGAACAGTATTTTTATTTAGCTCCTTTTGATGGAATAATTACCGGAGTTTTTAAGAAAAAGAATGCATTGATTGAGCGAAATCAAACAGTAATTAAAATTGCAAAAAATGATGTTTTTAATGCGGAATTCGTAGTTTCTAAAACGGACTATGAAGCGTTGAAAAAGCCGGTAAATATTGACTTCCTTGATAAGGATAACACTAAAATAGGATCAGGAAAGATCAAAAAAGCTGTTGAATTAAATTCTGAAATGAAACTTATTTGTTCTTTTCAAAAAGTTAATGGAAAAGAAATCGTCAATAATCAACTTATTCGGATTTCATTGCCGATATCAAAAACCAAAGGATGTTATTTACCAAAAGAAGCTATACTTTCCAACCAGGTAATTATGCTGAAAAATGGTAAAAAGAATAAAATCCCAATTTCAATAATCAATGAAAAGGATGATTTGGTATTTGTGACAGGATTAAAAGACGGAATGATAGTTTTATTGCGCTAATGACATCCTGTTCATTCAATTTATTGAACAGTAATAATTTTTTTTAAATCACTTTGAAGCTTTCTTAATTCTTTTAATGCTTCATTTTGGTTAACAATTTGAAAAACATACTTCCATTTGAAAGAAATGTTCTTGAGGTATTGCACAAATTGAAAAGCGATCATTCCAGTTAATGGCATTGCAATAAAATAAACTATTTTACCGATTGAATCGAATTCAAAGTAATCTCCGACAAAGTGCAGAAATAGAATGTAATTCAAGGGATAAAAAACCAACCCTAAAAGAATAGCAATTGGCGCATAATATTCTACATTCTTGACAAGCTTGGGCATTAAGAAAGAAGTAAGTTGGTAAGGAATGACACTTTGAATCAATCCGAAAATAAAAAGTGGAAGCCCAAGAATTAAAAGAAAGAATGAAAGAACGAATTGTGTCAAAAATCGTTTAGATCTAAATCGCTTACTCAAGAACTCCTTTTTTATTTCAAGCTTTTCAGATTTCCAATGAATCACTTTCACAAGATTTTGAATTTCTTCAACTAAATAAGGTTGAATTAATTGCATCTCTTCCAGTTTATCTTTTATGCTTTTCAATAAGTGTGTATTTTCTTCGACATTTTTATTTTGCTTCACATCACAAATGATCTCAAAAATATCCTCGATTAGTTTTTCTTGTTCAGATGATTCGGTGGTAATCAGAACACGTTCCAGATGAACTCTAAACTTTTCAGTCAATTTTTTTGCTGCGAGAGAATGGTTTTGTTGATATTCTTCAAGGTAATCTTTTGCAAACAAACCTTGTTCAATAGTTACCATTACAGAACTTCTGAATTTCTCAGCTTTCGAATAAAATAATCCTAACGGTACAATTTTTAAATTTAGTTTGCCTCCATTTCTATTTTCTGCCTCTAATGCTATTCTAGCCGTTCCTGTTCGCAATTCACGCAATTGTCTTTCTAAAATACTATTCCCTTCAGGGAAAACAACCAACGTTTTACCTGCCTCTAATACTTTATAGCATGCTTCGAATGAATCTTCATTATTTACTCCATCAGTTACTAGATCCACTTTTCTATTGATTGGAATCATGTTTAGGCTGGCTAGAAACCTTCTTTTTAACGGTGAATTAAAAAAAGTTCCTTTCGCTAAAAAGTTGATTGGTTGCCGACATGCTTGAGCAATAATCCATCCATCCATCATTGAATTAGGGTGGTTTGCAATTATAATCATTGGTCCATCGTGTTCTAAAAACTCCTTGTTTTTTACTTTGATTTCTCTGTAAAACAAGCGCGTTCCTAGTCCAATAATAATTTTAAGAATTGCGTATAACATGTGGTTGTTTAATAAAGGACTAAAATACATAATTTTCACAACTGGTGTTAAGCTTAAAATTTCCCAAATTCATTGTATTTGGTTATTTTCGTTGAATGATTCAATTTCCAATAATTTACTTGAATAGCAATGACGGAACAGGCCTTTTGGCTTTTGGAGAAGGCGAAACTATTATTTTGAAAAAAAATGATACGCTTCAAAAGCTTCAAGAATTCATCGACCAACAAAAAGGTAATTATTTGTTTGGTTATCTTTCCTATGACTTAAAAGAGCAACTTCACGGCCTAAAGTCTGAAAATAATGACAGCTTATTGTTTCCTGAAACCTATTTCTGGAAACCCAAATATGTTGTTAATCTTCACAAAGAAAGCGTTGATTTTTTGCAAGGAGAAAAGAACAATGAGAGTTTAAACTTTATATCTCAATTTTTAGAGGAAGAGACCGACCAGAATTTTCACTCACACAATTTCGAGTTTAAAGCAAGAATTTCTAGAGAAGAATACATCACTAAAATTCTAAAAATAAAAGAACATATTCAGTTAGGCAACATTTACGAGCTCAATTTTTGCCAAGAATATTACGCTGAAAATGTCGATATACCTTATGAAATTGACACGTATTTTAAATTAAACACGATTACTCAAGCTCCTTATTCAAGTTATTTTAAGTTTGGAGATTTTGATATTTTTTGCGGAAGTCCTGAAAGATTCTTGAAAAAAGAAGGTAATAAACTTCTATCTCAGCCTATAAAAGGAACAGCGCCAAGAGGAGTGTCCGAAGAAGAGGATGTGATCTTAAAAAGTAATTTGGCGAACGACCCAAAAGAACGGGCTGAAAACATCATGATTGTTGATTTAGTGAGAAATGATTTATCACGCCTAGCTTCAGTAAATTCTGTTCGTGTAGATGAATTGTGTGAAATTTATTCATTCGAAACGGTTCATCAAATGATTTCAAGTATTTCATGTGATTTGAGAGAAGGAGTCACTTTTACTGAAATATTAAAAGCTACTTTTCCAATGGGTTCAATGACAGGTGCACCAAAATTAAGGGCAATGGAACTCATTGAAGAATTAGAATCTTTTAAACGTGGCTTATATTCAGGATCAATTGGATATATTACTCCAACTGGAGATTTTGATTTCAATGTTGTTATTCGAACGTTATTGTACAATCAAAAAGAACGTTATTTATCCTGTTCGGTAGGTGGTGCGATCACAATTAAATCAGATCCTGAAAAGGAATACCAAGAATGTTTGGTAAAAGTTAAGCGAATTATGGACGGTATTAATGAGTGATATTGAGCAACATATTTCGAAATTCATAGGAAAAAATACCGACAAGCAGTACTTTGTAGCATGCAGTGGAGGAGTTGATTCAATGGTGCTTTTAACTATTTTTCATCAGCTTAATTTAAACGTTTGTGCGCTTCATATTAACTATCAATTGAGAGGGAATGATTCTGAAAAGGATCAAGCATTAATTGAAGAATTTTGTAAACAAAAAAATATTCCGTACCATATTAAACAGATTGATTTGCAAAAACAGTTGGATGAGCTTGGCGGAAATCTGCAAGATGAAGCGCGAAAAGTGCGTTATTCCTATTTTGAATCATTCAAAACCAATTCGGATTGTAAAATAGTTTTAGGACATCATGTGGATGATCAAATAGAAACATTTTTTTTAAACCTTGCTCGAAATTCAGGGGTTATGGGTTTAGCATGTATGTTGCCCGAACACAATGGATATATTAGACCATTACTAACTGTTTCAAAAGATGAAATTCTAGAATTTGCTCAGTCAAAGAATATTGTTTGGAGAGAAGATGTTTCGAATAAAAGTAACAAATACAGCAGAAACAAACTGCGTAATGTTATTTTGCCAGCGCTCAAAATTCAACTCCCAACTTTAAGTGAAAGTGTGTTGACATTGACCCGTATTTTTCAAAGAAAGCAGCTTGAGATTAGTGAACACATAACGCCATTTATTAATAAAATTAAAACAACTCACATTCTTGAATTCGATGAATTCGATGCCTTCGATGAATTTGACCAAATCGAATTATTGCGTCAACTTCAGATTCCAGCTGGACAAATTAGGGAAATTGAAAAATTACGGAATGCTATTAAAGGGAAACGGATTCTATTATCGAACAATGATTCTTTTCAAGAGATACTGAATGAAGGTACTTATTTTTATTTCATTAAAACCGATCAAATAAATAGTGTTCCTGTTCTTCAAATTGTTCCTGTTCGCGAATTGCCAGTTAAATTTTCAAAAGATGTTTTGTTTTTGGATCGCTCTAAAATTAGCGGTGAATTAAAAATTCGGAGATGGGAAAAAGGAGATCGAATGAAACCAATTGGCGTTGATGGTTCCAAACTGATTTCTGACATTTTGAACGATGCTAAAATTCCAAATCACTTACGTTTCAATCAATTTGTGGTGTGTGACGATGATAAGATTGTTTGGTGTGTTGGATTGTGTGTTAGTAGGGAAGCGGTTGGTCAAAATGGTGCTGATTTATTGAAAGTGGTTTTAAATATGGAAATCTTATTTTAGAACTAAATCCTCCCCCTTAGTCCCCCTCTTGAGGGGGAAACCTTGATCCGCATTGAATACACTAATCATTATTCTGTTCGAAGTTTTAGAATCTCCCCCTTTGGAGGGGGATTAAGGGGGAGGAAACTTCAGAAATTGATATGGAGGATATAGCCTTCATAACCGTTATAGGGGGAGGAAGACATCATTGTTTAGTTAAAAGCGGTTTTTCTTATTTAATATCGAATCACGAATTACAATTCACAAATAATAAATTAATTTTACAGCATGAGTATCCCTTTTGATCCAGTATTTATTCAACGTGTAGAAAAAGATCCTTTTTTGGGTGTTGATTTGCTCGTAGCTTTGGATACAATTCCCCCAGTTTCAGTTCGATTTCATCCAAAAAAAACACATTCCAAATTGGATATTCTTTCCGAAGTTAGCTGGTGCGAAAATTCGGTTTATTTGAAAGAACGTCCTTCATTTACGTTGGATCCACTTTTTCATGCAGGGTCCTATTATCCGCAAGAAGCAGGCTCGATGGTATTGGATAGTGTGTTGCGACAACTAGATCTTCCAACTGATCCAACAGTACTAGATTTATGCGCTGCGCCAGGAGGAAAAAGCACATTAATCGCTTCTTTTTTAGAGAATAAAGGACTTTTAGTATCGAATGAAGTGATTCAACAACGGGCTCGAATTCTAAAAGAAAATTTGAATAAATGGGGTTATACGAATACGATTGTCACGAACAATGACCCCAAAGATTTTGATCGATTGCCTGATTTCTTTGATGTAATAGTAGTAGATGCACCCTGCTCTGGAGAAGGAATGTTTCGCAAAGATCCAAATGCTAGAATGGAGTGGTCGGAAGACAATGTTCAATTATGCACTGGTCGACAAAAAAGGATTGTGATGGATGTTTGGGATGCACTTACTCCGGGAGGATTTCTAATTTATTCCACGTGTACATTCAATTCAAACGAAAATGAAGACAATGTTTCTTGGTTGATAGATGAGGTGGGTGCAGAATTAATAAAGATTACGACTCCAGTCACTATTATTGAAGGAAGAAATGGTATTGGGAATTATTGTATTCCCGGTAAAACAGAAACAGAGGGTTTTTATATTGCCGTTCTTCAAAAAGTAGCAGGTGATAAAAAGCGTCAGAAATATATGCGTAAAGGAGATTTCACTGTTCAAAAAGACCTGATGGATTTGAGCAATTTTGCTAATATTGATGACATTTCAATATTTAATTGGAATGATAAACTTCTCGGATTACCGAAAGGTTTAGAGGATAAAATGCTACATATTCAATCACAATTGCGCTTACAAAAGATGGGCACAACATTGGGTGAAATTGCTAAGAAAGGAATTATTCCAAATGAAGAATTAGCGCTAAATCCATTCTTGAATTGTTACGCAGGTAAAATTGAATTGGAATATCAACAAGCTTTGCAGTATTTACATGGTGATACTTTTTCCTTAGCTGGAAATCCGGGTTTTCAATTAATGACGTTTCAAAATGAATCCTTAGGTTGGATCAAACATTTAGGTAATAGATTTAATAATTTATATCCAAAGGAGTGGAGAATAAGAATGAATATTCAATAATTTAAGATATATGATTTCTAAAAGTTTAATTTTCTTGTCTTTAATGTTAGCTGCTTTGCTTTTGGCTTGTTCAGGTGGGAATTCTAAATCACGCATTAATAATTTTCAAAGTCACTCATCTGAAATTAGACAAGGAAAGCTTTCTAAAGCACCAGTTTTCAATTATCAAATAGATACACCAATTTGTAATGATAATGGATGTACAGGGAAATATGCAGGCGTTGAATTTGTGAATGAAGAACATCAATTTAAATTGGGTTTAACAGGTACTGACATTGCACACAATTATTCAAATTTGATGTGTAAATATGTAGGTAAAAAATTAAAACAATTGTACCGCGAAGGAAAGTATTCAAAGGTCGATTTCCGAAATATAAAAATGACAACTAAAGGAATGGATGATGGTGACGATTATGTCGAATATTCTTTATCTATTCCATTCAAAAGAGTTGAAAATGCATCTCGAGCAATGACAGGCTTTGATCATTCTGGCGGTTGGGGACATCCACCCGAAATTGAGAAAAGAAAATACCAATTACTGCATACAAAACGAAGAATTGTTAAAAACCAACGATTGTATGTTAGCGCTTTGAAATCTACCCCAGAAGGTTTGCAGGAATATTGGATTCAGTGGAAACATGCTGATTATTAGTTGCTAGTTAATAGTTGCTAATTACAAGTTATTAGTTATAACTGCCGCAGGATGTAACAACGGAATGGGTGAGGTAATTATGAATTATCATTTTACCTTTGTGCCCTATGTTTCTATGTGTTTTAAAATGGATTACTAATAACGAATAACCAATTTTATACCCAAAAATAATTTGGTTCTTGAAATCAAGTCTATGCTCTATGCTCTATGTTCTAACAGCGTCAGCGGTCTATTATTTATAATAACCATCCCTCGTTAATAACTCTTGAAAACAATTCTGAAAACCAATTTAAAAATTCGACAAATTTGAAGAACTAACCTTGAATTCTAAATCCCGAATTCCAAATTATTTTAAGTATGCAAGTAGAACTTACTGTACACGACCAAATTGAAGCGTTAAAATCTCAATTAACAGGTGATCTTTTTTCTGATATGGATATCAAAGATCAAATTCATAACCTTGAAATGCAAGTAAATGGAGTGAAGCCAATGGATAGTCATTTTGACTGTGTTGGTTGTGGATCGTAATGAGAACATAGAACATAGACCGCTGTCGCTGTTAGAGCCTAGATTTGTTCTTGTGAAATTGAAGAACATAGAGCATAGACCGCTGTCGCTGTTAGAGCCTAGATTTGTTCTTGTAAAATAGACTAATTTCTAGGTTTTAAAGTTACTAATTATTAAAAAAGAACAAAGCGATGCACTGAGCTTGTCGAAGTGAACATAGACCGCTGTCGCTGTTAGAGTCTAGATTTGTTCTTGTGAAATTGAAGAGCATAGAGCATAGACCGCTGACGCTGTTAGAGCCTAGATTTGTTCTTGTATAAAATAATAATTTCTTGTTTTTCAAATTTTTTTTTCAGAAAACGTATAAATAATTTGGTTCTTGTAATCAAGTCTATGCTCTATGCTCTATGTTCTATCAGCGGAGCGGTCTATTATTTATAATAACCATCCCTCGTTAATAACTCTTGAAAACAATTCTGAAAACCAATTTAAAAATTCGACAAATTTGAAGAACTAACCTTGAATTCTAAATCCCGAA
>JBIIWQ010000362.1:0-2551 GCA_044338805.1 Crocinitomicaceae bacterium | reverse complement strand
AGCATCTAAAATGAATTAAAATAATGTGCAAAAATACTGATTACTAACACTTTGAAATTTATTTTATTTACCCTAAGAATCATTTCTTCCAAAAACTAAATTAATAAAATATCATCAAAAAATAAAAAAACCTTGTTCCCGTGATTGTTAAAAACAGAATTTGACTATATTTGCACCAACAAAAATGGAGGTTGTAGCTCAGTTGGTTAGAGCATCGGTTTGTGGTACCGAGGGTCGTGGGTTCGAGCCCCATCTTCCTCCCAACAAAAAAGGAGTTCAGAAATGGATTCCTTTTTTTTTATTTATGACATTACAGAACATGAAAAATCAGGCAGCAATAGAAAAAAGAAGAACGTTCGGCATCATCGCTCACCCAGATGCTGGAAAAACTACCTTGACAGAGAAATTACTACTTTTTGGAGGAGCAATTCAAACTGCTGGTGCTGTAAAAAATAATAAAATCAAGAAAACTGCTACTTCCGATTTCATGGAAATTGAGAAACAACGTGGAATCTCTGTTGCAACTTCGGTTATGGCGTTCGAATATGGAGGCAAACAAATAAACATTCTAGATACTCCTGGACACAAGGATTTTGCTGAAGACACCTATAGAACGTTGACTGCTGTAGATAGTGTAATACTTGTTATTGACTGTGCAAATGGCGTTGAATCGCAAACTGAAAAGTTAATGGAAGTTTGTCGCATGCGGAAAACACCTGTTATCATTTTCGTAAATAAAATGGATCGTGAAGGAAAAGACGCTTTCACACTTTTGGATGAATTGGAGGAAAAACTAGACATTAAAGTTCGACCGTTGACATGGCCAATTGGAATCGGTGACCGTTTTAAAGGCGTTTACAACATTTATGATCATAATCTAAATCTTTTTCAAGCCAATAAAACCAAACGAGAAGAGGAAATAGTTTCCATTAAAGATTTGAATGATCCTCAATTAGATACACTTGTTGGTGAAGCTTTTGCAAATGAATTGAGAGAAGAAATTGAAATCATAGATGGTGTTTACGATACTTTTGATAGAGAAAAATATTTATCAGGAGAAATTGCACCAGTATATTTCGGTTCGGCTGTAAATAATTTTGGTGTTCAAGAATTATTGGATTCATTTATAGAATTTTCTCCTTCACCGATTGGACGTGAAACAGATTCTCGTTTTATTGAACCAAGCGAACCAAAATTCACTGGTTTTGTATTTAAAATTCACGCGAACCTTGATCCAAAACACCGCGATAGAATTGCATTCTTGCGCATCGTTTCAGGGAAATTTGAACGCAACCATTTTTACAACCACGTTCGTTTGAATAAAAATTTCAAATTCTCCAATCCAACTTCTTTCATGGCACAAGATAAAAGTGTTATTGATGAAGCGTTTCCAGGTGATGTAATTGGTTTATACGATACTGGAAATTTCAAAATTGGTGATACCTTAACAGAAGGTGAAAAATTGATGTTTAAAGGTATTCCTTCATTCTCTCCTGAAATATTCATGGAATTAGAGAATTTGGATCCAATGAAATCAAAACAATTAGAAAAAGGAATTCACCAATTAACCGACGAAGGAGTTGCTCAAATGTTCATCATGCAGCCAGGTAAGCGTAAAATTGTTGGTACTGTTGGTCAATTACAATTTGAAGTGATTGCGCACCGTTTATTGAATGAATATGGAGCAAATTGCCGTTTCGTTCCTAAAAACTATTACAAAGCCTGCTGGATTACAACAGATAACAAAGAGCAATTAGCTAATTTCATGCTTGCTAAAGCAAGCTATTTAGCAAAAGACAAAGACGATAATTTGGTTTTCTTAGCCGAAACAACCTTCTTATTGGCAATGGCAGAAAAGGATTATCCAGATTTGATATTTCATAAGACATCTGAGTTTAAGCTTGAGAGTTGAATTGGAGTTACAAGTTGCTAATTGCGAGTTATTAGTTACTGGTTAATCTAAAAAAACTACAAATCATCTTGGTTCGAAAACTAGCAATTTGCAACTAGCAACTAATAAATTGTAATTAAGTCCGGCAATTCCTCCAAATAATTCAATTGCGAATTTTCGCGATCTATTTGACAAACAATGTGCTGCAATCCATTTGTCACCATTAATAAATCGACATTTAATGCTGCATTGTATTGAGCAATTTGATTGAATGTTTTTTCGGTTAAGTTAATTTCAGGAGCTTTACATTCCACGATCAGCTTTGGTTTCCCATCTTTGCCAAAAACAACAACATCACAACGTCTTGAGAGTTGGTTGATTTCAATTGCCATTTCAGCAGCGATAAGTCCGATTGGAATTTGTTTTTCTTGAATTAAAAAATGAATCAAATGCTGTCTCACCCACTCTTCTGGAGTTAAAACCAAGGATTTTTTGCGAATGATGCACCAAACGTATACGTGACCTTCTTTCCTTGAAAGTTTTAATTCAGCTTGCGGAAAAGAAAGTGCTTTGAACATAAAACGGATAAGAATTAGATTCCTAAAATCAACAATTCTATTTCCTTGTATTTTAGATTAAATACCTTTCCTAAAACTTCAC
>JBIIWQ010000078.1:0-7851 GCA_044338805.1 Crocinitomicaceae bacterium | reverse complement strand
TTTGGTAACTGAAATCATGATAATTGTCAGATAAACAAGAATAAATAAAAAGATTATTTTTAAGATATTGGTTTGATTGCTTTCTTCTTTGAAAAAGATAAATAAAACGCCGATTACAAAGAAAGACGACCAAATTGAAAACCTTAAATTGAACAAGTTATCTAAATAAAAGAAGGTTGATTGCGAATGATTTTCTACCACAGTTGTCATTCTTCCAGCATCTTTGAAAAAGACTTCATTTATGTATCCAGGGGCATCTAATTCTCGCAAATACAGAAGACTTCCAATTGAAAAAACAAAAAAGAGCATTCCTAAAATGAAATACCAATTTATAGTAAATGCCTTGAAGTGCTTTTTGTAGATTAAAACGATACTATATGCTGGAATAAATAGAAGACCTGCATATAATTTTATTGAAACAGCCAATGTAATAAATAGGAAAAACAAAAGGACATTCCTATTTTCCTTTGTGAGAATAAATTCAACAAAATAGAGGTTTGAAACTAAAACAAATAAAGTAAGTAATGAGTCTGAATCTGCTGTTCGGGCTGTATGATAATGCACAAATCCATAAGAAGTCAACATAATTAATGCGGCAATCCATGCCCATAAATAATCAAAATGTTTGGCTGTAAATCTGAATAAAATCAAAACCGAAAAGCAAGCCGCCATGGCTGATGGCAATCTTACAGCGAATTCAGTATATCCAAAACATTTTATACTTATGATTTGCAACCAACTGGTTAAAGGAGGTTTTGTATTGAAATAGTCAGGGAAATTATCAAAATACAAAGAAAACCATTTCCCATTGTGCATCATTTCATAAGAATTCACTGCAAACATAGACTCATCCCACCAACGCATGTGATAACTTCCCAATTTCAAGAAGATAATTGGGAAAATTAAGAGTACTAATAAAAGATAATTAAGATAACCACTTCCCTTCTTTTCCAATGAAGTCATATTAAAATTCAATTAGATTTAAGGTAAAGTAAAACAATTTTGAATAAAATGGATCTATTCTCGAATCGCCTTAATTCCAGGCAATTCAATTCCTTCCAAATATTCGAGCATTGCACCACCACCAGTAGAAACATAGGAAACTTTATCTCCCAACTTGAATTTATTAATTGCAGCAACAGAATCACCTCCGCCAATCAATGAAAAGGCTCCTTTTGCAGTTGCTTCGACAATGGCATTGGCAACATCTTTTGTACCCTGTTGGAAATTTTCCATTTCAAAAACTCCCATTGGTCCATTCCACAATATCAATTTAGAATTTGCAATAATTTCTCGGCATGCTTTTGAGGTTTCAGAACCTGTGTCTAAACCCATCCAACCATCTGGAATTTCACCAATTGGAACTTCTTTACGGTTGGCTTCATTGTCAAATTTATCGGCAATAATTGTATCAGTTGGAATGTACAAATTCACCCCTTTTGCTTTTGCTTCAGCAATTATTTTCTTCGCCATATCAATGTAATCATCTTCGATAAGGGAATTCCCAACTTTTCCACCCATTGCTTTCACAAACGTATAAGCCATTCCTCCACCAACAATCAGGTTGTCCACTTTATCCAATAAACGCTCAATAATTGTAATTTTTGAAGAAACTTTTGCTCCTCCCACAATAGCAGTTAATGGTTTTTCATCGCTGTTCAATACTTTGTCAACACTTTTGATTTCTGCTTCTAACAACAATCCAAACATTTTGTCATTTGGGAAAAACTTCGCAATTACGGTTGTACTTGCATGTGCTCTGTGAGCCGTTCCAAATGCATCATTTACATACACATCGCCGTGTTTTGCCAATTGCTCCGCAAAGCTTTCTGTTCCGGCTGTTTCTCTTTTGTGAAAACGAACATTTTCCAACATTAAAACTTCACCCGGTTTCAAATTAGCACTCATGGCTTCCGATTCTGGTCCAATACAATCTTCTGAAAATTGAACAGGAACACCCAATAAATCGGATGTATGTTTCACAATATGACGCAACGAAAAGCGGTTTTCAGAACCATCTTTTGGTCGGCCTAAATGCGACATGATCACCACACTTCCACCATTTTTCAATATATATTGAATTGTCGGCAAAGCCGCACGAATGCGTGTATCATCCGTAATTTCCAATGTTTCTTTGTCCAAAGGAACGTTAAAATCTACGCGAATAAGGGCTCTTTTTCCTGAGAAATCGTATGTGTGAAAGTCTGACATTTTATAGTTTTTTAATCGAAATGCAAAGTTAATTGAGAACATGGAAGTTAAGGCATGTGAGGTGAAGTTTTTTAATAATTGTAGTTTATCAATATAGATACTAGAGCCGAGAACTGAGAGCCGAGATTTAATTCTTTCAATTAAATTAATCTCTATTCTATCAACGAAGTGGTCTCGCTTCTCGCTTCTCAAAAAAATTTCCTAACTTCATCCTTCGTGTCAGATAATCGTCAAATATTTACCTTAAAGCAAGTTGTTTCTTCCATTCGAAAAACGATTGAAGAACGCTATCAGCAAGCTTATTGGGTGAAAGCAGAGATGCACAAACTCAATTTATATCCGAGTGGACACGCTTTTCCAGAACTGGTTCAAAAGGAAAATGACAAGATTGAAGCACAAATAAATGGCTCTATTTGGAATCATAATTTTCAACGCATCAATAAAAAATTCATAGAAGTTGTAAAAGAACCTTTGAAAGAAGGAACAACGTTGCTATTGCAAGTGAAGGTTACTTTTCATGAGACCTTTGGATTGAGTTTGCAAATTTTGGACATTGATCCAAATTATTCGTTGGGAGAATTGCAACGCGAACGGGAAGAAACGCTGAAACGGCTTCAAAAAGAAGGAATTATCAATTTAAATCAACGATTAGATTTCCCCTTATTACCCCAACGCATTGCAATAATATCGGCTGACACCAGCAAAGGATTGTCTGATTTTATGAAAGTTTTGAATGGAAACGGTTGGAATTATACGTTTTTCACCATGCTTTTTCATGGTTATTTACAAGGCGATGTTGCTGTTCCTTCGATCATCAAACAATTGAGTTTGATAGAAAAAGTAAAGGATCATTTTGATATAGTTGTCATTGTGCGCGGTGGTGGTGGAGAAGTAGGACTTTCGTGCTACAACAATTATGACTTGTGTAAAGCAATCGCAACATTTCCATTACCTGTATTGACGGGAATTGGACATTCAACCAATATGACTGTTGCCGAATTGGTTGCGTTTAGAAATGCCATTACACCAACAGAATTAGCTGATTTTTTATTGCAGACATTTCATGAATTTTCGGTTCCTGTTCAAGAAGCAAAAAAAGCAATAGTCTCCTATTCAAACAGGCTTTTAGAAGTCAACAAACAGGCTTTCACTTCAGAGACAAAACATTTTAAGAACAGCGCACAGTTGTATTTGAACATTTCTAAAAATAAACTTGTCAGCACAAGTCAAGAATTTAAGAACGAAGCCAAAACGTTGTTGAATAGCAGGAGAGAATTAATAAAATCGGCTCAAAAAGAAACGATTTCTCAGTCAAAAAGGTTTTTAAAAGCTGAATCTGAAAAAATTGAAACGATTATTCATGATTTACCGCATAAAATAGTCCACCCAATCGATTTACAAAAAAGGAACCTCTTTGAATTAGAAAACATGGTACGATTACTTAATCCATTGAGTGTTTTAAAACGTGGTTATTCGATTACAACAGTAGATGGGAAAACAATAAATGGTGCAATGAAATTGAAAGCTGGATCAATAATCCACACAAAAACATTTGACTTAGAAATAGAATCAGAAATTAAAAAAATCGAAGAATATGGCGAATGAAATAAAATACACAGAAGCATTTGAAGAATTACAGCAAATTGTAAGCGATATGGAAGATGGAGAAATCACTGTTGATGAACTTTCCATTAAAGTAAAGCGCGCAGCTGAATTGATCAAAATTTGCAAAAACAAATTGACGGCGACAGAAGAAGATGTGAATCTGATTTTGAAGGAATTGGAAGGATAGAACTCATTTTTTGAATAAGTGAACGAAATCAGTCATCACGTGTAATATCACTAAACTTATGAGAATAGTTACTTGTTTTGTGATGCTTTTGCTGAGTTGGAATTCTTTTGCCAACTCAATTTACGATACCATTTACCACCCATTTTACAATGGAGTTCAACTTATTGAATTAAAAAATCATTCCGATTATCAATCACAAAAAGGATTTATTCAAATTGATCAATCCTTGATTACCGATTTACAATTGCCAAAATATCTGTTGCGTGATTCATCCGGTAAACTACTTGCCAAGTACAATGATTTTGACAATTCATTCAACCCCAAACAATTAATATCGATTGAAGCGTCAACGTCAATTATCAAAGCTCATCACTTAAAAACTAAAAATACCTCATCCTATATTGGATTCGATGATTCTGGTTTCAACATCGCCTACCCTGTCATAACGTGTCTCCCGAATGACAATGGCCACTGTTTATCCATGAAATTTGGACTATTGGATTCACTTGGAACCCTCGTGCTGCCTATTGAATTTGAACAAATATCGTGGATAGATTCTGTTTTTATCACTAAAAAGAATGACACATACTCCTTGTATTCCGATCAGTTTAAATTATTGTTAAGCGATTATCAGTCAATTGAATACGTCAATAACCAAAAAGATCATATTCTTTTAAAGAAAAAAGATAAATACGGCCTAATCAATCGTTCTGGAAAATACTTATTATCAATGGAGTTTGAAACCATTCGAATTTCGAAATACATGTATGGGAAATATGAATTTTTAAAAGATGGTCTATGGGGATTTGTAGACTATTCCTTCACGCAATTTTTAGATCCGTTTTCGCCTTCTCCAAATCTTTTACAACGCGATGGATATTTTGAATACCGTGATGAAAATGAAATATGGAATGTTCTTGACACATCAGGACGTATTCTTTTACGTTCATCTATGGAGATGTATCAGGTTATCAATCCAAATCGTTTTTTAGTCTTCAAATACATACGCGATATTGGATATGATCGATTTATCGTAGATTCGAAAGGAAACCAAATTGGTGACCAAACCTATTACGACATTTGGCGCGTCAACAAGACCACTTTAATTGCTGGTTTCGATGCAAAAATTCACGATGCGACAACTATTAAAAAATCGTATAAATGGATGCTTTTAGATCAAAATGGACTACCTAAATCTGAAACAATCTATAAAAGTCTAATGCCTATTGATGACCAATTTTTAAGCGCTTGGACTTTTAAAGACAAACTAGAAGTCATAAACGAATTTGGAAACGATGTTTTAGGTTACTCGGTAGACGACATTTACAAATATTCGAATCAAACATATAAAATTCGAATTGATGGTAAACATCAGTTCCTCGATTTACACAATCCTAATTATGCTTCAAAACGCTATGATCAAATTCAATGTATCTCTGAGAACCGATTTGGTGTGCAAAACGATGGATTATATGGTTTTATCAACGGAACCACCTATAAGGAGATTGTGCCGATAAGAGCAGAGATGATCACCTGTTTCAAAGATGGCATTGCTTCAATGAAAATCAACAATGAATGGATATTGATCGACTCACTTGGGCAGATTTATTCGAAAGAACGCTATAAGAATACCAAACTGTTGGATAACGGATTTGCACAAGTTGAAAAGAATGGGAAATATGGTGTAATCGATGCGAACGGAAAATACGTTGTTCCACTCATCTTTGATGAAATGAAATTCATTGTTCACAAAGGAACCAATTATTTTATTGGTGTAAAAAAGAATGGAAAATACGGAATCATCAACTTGAAGAATAAAGCACTTTATCCTTTCATCTTCGAAACATGCGTAGAACTTTCTGATTACACCAGTATTCCACAAAACAGAGCGGCTGGATTTTATGCGTTTCTATCTATTACAAATCGCAGTACTATCGAATATTTCTACTTGAACTTTGATCCAGCAAAAGATAAAATTACACTCCAAGCTAATCCAACAAAAGGATTTAAAATAGTCAGCTCGAATTGTTCAAGCAATGCTTCTGGAAAATGCGTTGGAGTTGTCAATTGGGATGGCTATCCAATCATTCCAATGAATTATTCGTACATCAAAGATCTTAAATACAATACCTTCGAGGTTTATACAAGCAAAGGCGGAGGATTAATGGACACACTTGGCAGAACGCTCATTCCTCCGATTTATGCTTATATGTATGAGCTAGGACGTGATTCAACTTTATTGCAAGTTGGTCGGCATTCAGGCACTTGGGGTTTGTACAAGCGTTCTGGAAAAATGATAGCAGATACGATTTACGGAGGATTTGAAGAACCGATTAATGGCTTAATTCCATTCTATGCCAACTTCAATTTTCGCGTTCAAGATAATCAGTGGATTCATGACGATAAAAAAATTGGTTTCATGGATCTAAATGGTAAAATTGTGATTGAGCCATTATATGACCAAATCAATAAAGACTATCCCAAAAAAGGCTTGATTACGTTGGGGTATGGAGGGAATTACTGTGTCATCAATCAAGATGCTAAGCTGGTTGAAGGAACATTTGCTACTAACGAAAAAATGGAAACTATCAATTTTGAGGTTCATGATTCTGCAGAGCAATATGCTTTGCCCACGAATGAAACAAGGAAAAAAAATAAAAAAAGGAAAAGAGCACGTTGGATGTGATTTCATTAAAAATTGCTTTACTTTTATCAAAAATTTCCGTTGAAAAAGGCACTACTATTTTTTCTCCTTTTAGCTTGCACGACTTCCTGCACCAAAGAAGTTCAAATTGACACTCCAGGTTATGAGGAACAATTAGTAGTAGACGGAAGGATTGAAACAGGTGGTTTTCCAATTGTCTTACTTTCCAAATCTCAAAATGTTTACGCACCAACTGACATAGAAGCTTACATTTCTTCATTTATTTCAGACGCTCAAGTTTCCGTAAGTAATGGAAGTCAAACGGCTAGTCTCAGTCTATTTCCCTTGAGTTCTTTACCGATAGAAAGTCAAAAAACAGTCGCGGAAATGCTAAAATTGAATTTAAATGAACTTCAATTCTTGCCCATTCAAGTCTATTCAACCACCGATCAATCAATTAAAGGAGAAGTTGGTAAAAACTACAATTTACAAATTGCATATAACGGAAAAAACTATGCTGGCTCAACGAGTTTATTGACTCCCGTTGCGCTGAATAATTTGTATTGGAAAGCAGATGAATCGAATGCAGAATACGGTTATTCATGGGCAAATTTGACTGACCCAGCAGGTGATTATAATGGCTATAAATGGGAGGCAAAGCGCATTAATATTACATCTTCTGGTGCATACTTGGATGACCTCTACAAACGTGCGGGATATTTTGAAGACCGGTTTTTTGATGGATTAACCTTCGAGTTTTCTGTGGAAAATCCTTTAAAGCGAAAAGATACTACTCATTTAGAGGCCTATAAACGGTATTATCGGATTGGCGACACAGTTGTGATTAAACTTTCGCGTTTGGATAAAGCAACCTATGATTTCTTTGATAAAAAGTCTACCCAATTGGAAAATGGCGGAAATCCATTCGCAAGTCCAATAAATGTACCTACAAATATTCCAGGTGCGCTAGGGATTTGGGCGGGAATTTCTTCTTGGTACGACACCTTGGCGTGTCAACCTTAGCTTATTCTTCCTTTAAAAGCACGTTCATATCGTGAATAATTGGAAAATTAATAAACCGCCCTTCGACAAGCTCAGGGACCGGTTTTAATTTTCCGAGAACCAATAGTTATTCGAAAGTCAGAATCCTTGGGGACACAAAACACGATTTATGAACTGTAAAACCTATGGCTAAGTATCTATA
>JBIIWQ010000360.1:0-2563 GCA_044338805.1 Crocinitomicaceae bacterium | reverse complement strand
AATGCTTGGCCAATTTTTCTATTTCATATATTGTCAATAAGGTATCGCCTCGAAATCTTCTATAAACCGCATCTTGACTAATGCTAAGAACCTCGCCAACAGCATTTCCGATAGAATCACTTCCTTTAATTTTGCGTTTTATTATTTCAAATATTTCAGCTTGGTGGTCGATTCTCATTGAATACTACTTATTTAAAGATCAGGACAAAATAGTTAAAACTTACATGTAAATTAAACCTTATTTCTAGTGCAAAATAAGAAAACTTGTTGAATAGTGACTCAGAAGTTTTTGATTGCGCTGCATTTAAGCCAAAAAGGAAGAATTAATAAAAGTTAGAAAAAGAAAATCAGCTTTTTAAAAAACAAAATTTTGTAAAATAAAAGAAATCAAGGCTTTGTCAATTTTAAAAAATACATTAACTTCGTACTAAAAATTTTTAACCAACCATATTGCTATGCACAAATTCCTTTCAGATATTCGTTATCTTTTCTTTTTATGCCTATTTGTTCCATTTATTGGAAACAGCCAAACGGTGCTTTGGCAAAATGATTTCTCAAATCCTGCAACCTGGGCAATTGACAATAATGGTCAATTTGGAGCAGAATATGGATGGACAATCGACAATGTTTCTGATGGTTGGTGGGCTCCTTCTACTGCAATTGCTTCAACATCTGAAGGTAATTTCGCAGAGCTTTCTAATGGAGACCCTACAATGAATCCCGGAACCCAAGCAGAGAATGTTATTTATACAATGACCACGGCTTCACCCATTAACATTTCAGCATTAGGCGGCAATAATTTTGTTTCACTTGAGTTTCAGCAATACGGTGCAAGATTTTATGAATTGCAAGAATTTCAAATTTCCACTGATGGTTTTAATTTCACAACCGTCGGATCAAATTCAAATCATCCTGCGCTAACTGGGTCAGGTGGCTCTGCATATCCAAATCCAGAAACCATAAATATAAATATATCCCAGGTGCTTCCTGCTAATCCAACAGCTGTATGGATTCGCTTTAGCTGGACATCAGAATATCTATCATCTGGTGGTAATCCAAATGTATGGGTTGCATATGGATGGTACATTGATGACGTTAAAATAAAAACATTACCTAATTACGACTTGATATTAAATGATCTTTCTTGGGGTACAACTGGTGCTTTTGGGATAGCTTTTGGGACAAGAATTCCTTATTATCAAGTGCCTGTTTCTCAAATTGCTCCAATAGAATTTGCGGGTTCCGTTACAAATTTCGGTTCACAAAACCAAAATAATGTCGTTTTAACTGTGAATACAACAAATTTTTCAGGAAATTCAATTGGAACAACACTAAATAATGGGAATACAGACACCTTGCTTTGCCAAACATTCACTCCTCCAGGAATTGGGACGTACAATCTAAATGCAAGTGTGAGTTCTCCCTATTCAGATGCTGTACCTGCAAACAACACACTAAATAATATCGCCACGATAGAAGTAACTGATCTTGTCTATTCAGCAGATAATGGGGTAATAAACCCAAACTTTAATCAATTTGGTGGCGTTGCCTATTCAGAAGCTGGAAATGTTTTTGATATTTTTTCCAATGCACTCCTAAAAGCAATTGATGTGGTTCCAGCTTCCGGAGTGGGTGAGGAAATTTCTGTAAGATTATATTATTATGACCCTAATTCTTATCCTTATTGGGTCTATATAGACGAATCGCTTCCTTATATCATAAACCCCGCTGATATAGGTTCAACAATTTCAATTCCGCTTTTGACTCCACAAAACCTAACTGCTGGTGTAAGTTATTTAGCTGTTGCTGTTTTAGCTTCACAAAATGTGAATGTAGCATATGCTACGAATCCAGCTGAATCTTATGCAAATTGGATATTTGGTCCATTTGGTTATACACAACAGGATGATTGGTTCAATGGTATAGGTGCTACTCCAATGGTGAGAATGAGATTTTGTAATGAGTACAATGCAAGTAGTGCTATTAGTATAACGCAATGTGGTTCTTATGTTTCTCCAGCTGGAAATACATACACTTCTTCGGGAATTTATACAGATGTTATTCCTGTTGCAAATGGTTGTGGAGATAGCACTATTACTATCAATTTGACAATCAATAACTCCGTGCAAACCAGTTTCTCAGAAACAATTTGTTCTGGAGACACATACACATGGAATAACCAAGATTATACCTATTCTGGTTTATTTACGCAAACCTTTCCAGCGGCAAACGGATGTGATAGTATTGTTACACTTAATTTAACGGTCAACTATAATAATTCCATTCAAATTCAAGCTATACCTGCATTTGGAAATTCACCGTTGAATGTTGCGTTCAATAATCAAACAGCCAATCTTGCTAATTACAATTTCACATGGTATTTTGGTGATGGAACTACACAACAATCCAATTCGCCATTCTTAAGTCATATTTATACACAAGATGGTTATGCCGATGTGACTGTTGTTGCTGAAAATATTACTACCGGTTGTGTAACATCCAATTTGTACAATGACATGGTCTTTGTTATTGGTGGCGTTGTTTGTACGCATACTGCAACACT
>JBIIWQ010000361.1:0-2563 GCA_044338805.1 Crocinitomicaceae bacterium | reverse complement strand
ATATAAATCCTTTTCACAGTTGAAAAGAAGAACGGAAAAACAGTTGGGATAAAATAAAAAACACTCATGTATTCAGGATATGATGCTCTGTAGGATATTATGTATTTAATATGACTGTGAGTAATTTGGAAATCTACAGCATGAAAAAATATACCATACGCCAAAAACAATGATTCGCCTATTCCGAAAAATAATAATAGTTTAAGTATTTTTTTTCGTGATTCATTGGTTTCAATTCTCCACATAGAATATGGTACCCAAAAAGGCCATACAATCTGAGCAAAAAACAAAAAAGTATACATCAAGGTTTTTTGCCAAATAGATTCTGATTCACCATCAGTTAACCAAAGTAACCCTTCTGTAAATTGTTGGATTGAAAATATGATGGGTATTGCAGCAAAAGCTCGCTGAGAAGGCGATTTAACTTGCTTTAAAGCAAAACCGCCGCCAGCCAATAAAACTGCACTTGAAACGAAACTTGCACTCGCTGAAAAACACATAATTGATTGGATTAGTATGCGAGCAATGTACGGTTATAATTCACTCAATTAACAAACATTTATCATTCCTATTCATGATAAAATAATTGACTAAATAGATTGATTATGTGATCAGAATAAATTCTTATTTCCGATAAAAATCTAAATACTTAAAATACTTTTCTCTAACAAACTGCAATAATTCATCATTTGAGGCTGAAACTAAGAACGATTGTCTGAGATTTAAAAAGGTAGTAAATTTATCCATTTCGTCATCATCAATGCGAATTACGCCATGCTCATTATACATTTTTAAGAGTGTTCGTGTGGCAACCTTAAAGCTTTTATGTTTAAGATCCCATTTCCAATCCTCATTATTTGCTTCAGTTAAGTTAAAGTTTACATTTACCAGTCGGATATCTATTTTATAAAAGGCAACAAAATCATTATATTTAGAATAGACCATATTAAAAACATCTTCATCTGTATGGCTATTCAGATAATTTGCGTCAATATTCATAAACGTTATAAAATGCTCAATTTCAGAAGTTGGAAGTTCGATTACATGGTTAGTGATATATACATTGACCATTTCGTTGCATGCACGTTTGAAATCAGATTTTAAAGTTTTTCTCCATTCAGGTTTTTCAGTTGTTTGAAATTGGCTAACAATTTTAAAATGGTCGAATTTATCTTGAATAAATGTTATCAATTCCATTTCTGTTGCTGTTTTAAGAAATGTTTCATTAATATTTAGAAAGGAAATGAATTGATCGAATTCTTCTTCACTTAAATCAATGATATCATAGGAAACATATAACCTCAATAATTCTTGCACAATTCTCCGTTGGTTATCCTTGTATTCTTGTTGTTCAATCCAACGTTTATTTTGCTCCTTCTTAGAAAAAGCCTGGTAAAGAGCTGTAATAGGACTTTGCAACATTTCTATTCCAGTTACCATCCGAGTATCACGCATTGCCAAGCCTTCACGTTCTTCCTTTATTTGCTCCAATGTTTTTAACGGACGCACAATTACTTCCTGAATATCTCTAAGTTTAGGATTTAGATAAACCTTTCTTCTAAATTGACAATCTATATCGGCTACAACCTTAAAATTAACAACGAAATAACCTGTAACTGAGATTGAAATACTGTCACCGTTTGAAACATAAATTGAAAAAGAACCATTTGGCTGACCAAAAACACCTTGTCCAGTTCTGCGATTCACAATCATTAAATTATAAAAACTTTGAATACTTGTTGAATCGACAACTTTCCCTGTAAACAAAACCTTATCGCATTTTTGCGTAAATCCTATTAAGGAAGTAAAAAGAAATAAAGAAAATAAAAAAAAGATTTTTTTCATTGAAACGAATTTAGCAAAAAAGATTCCAAAAATGGTTAGACGAATATGTTATATAACGTTAAAACATGTGTTTACATTTGTAAATAAAAAAATGTAACATTTGTAAATAGTTTTAAATTTCAATTTTTCGTAATTTTGTAATCAAATGAAAAGAGTTGTAGTTGGCCTATCTGGAGGCGTTGATTCAAGTGTCGCGGCGCACTTACTTATCCAACAAGGATACGAAGTAATCGGAATGTTCATGCGTAATTGGCACGACGAAAGTGTTACATTATCAGATGATTGCCCGTGGATTGATGACTCAAACGATGCGTTATTAATAGCCCAGCAATTAGGTATCCCATTTCAAGTGATTGACTTAAGCACAGAATACAAAGAGCGCATTGTTGACTATATGTTCAGCGAATATGAAATTGGGCGTACACCAAATCCAGATATTCTTTGTAACCGTGAAATTAAGTTTGATGCATTTTTAAATGCCGCTCTTGAACTTGGGGCAGATTATGTAGCGACAGGTCATTATTGCCGAAGAATCGAGCACAAAGATGGTACTTTTGGCTTATTAGCAGGAAAAGATGATAACAAAGATCAATCTTATTTCCTCTGTCAGCTGAACCAAGAGCAACTTAGCAAGGCGCTCTTCCCAATTGGGGAATTACAAAAATCTGAAGTTCGGGCGATTGCCACTCAAATGGGATTGATTACAGCCGACAAAAAA
>JBIIWQ010000359.1:0-2568 GCA_044338805.1 Crocinitomicaceae bacterium | reverse complement strand
ATTTGTGTTTGCAAGGCTTAAAGCCACAAACGCTAAAAATTATACTATGCAAAACATTCCTAGTGTTGACTTGCGTGATTTCCTTTCGGGCGAACCGGAACGTAAACAAAAATTTGTAAATGAAATCGGAAAAGCATTTGAAGACATTGGCTTCGTTGCTTTAAAAGGTCATTTTTTAGATGATCAATTAGTTGGTGAATTGTATGGCGAAATCAGAAATTTTTTCGCATTACCATTAGAAACAAAATACAGCTATGAAATTCCAGGAATTGGAGGTCAACGTGGTTATGTTTCTTTTGGAAAAGAACATGCTAAAGGTCGAAAAGAAGGAGATTTAAAGGAATTTTGGCATTTTGGGCAATATGTTGATTCGGATTCTAAGTATGCATCAGAATACCCAAATAATGTTGAAGTTAATGAGTTGCCGCGTTTCAATTCTGTAGGAAAAGAAGCCTATCAAATGCTTGAAAAAACTGGTATTTATGTTTTAAGAGCTTTGGCTTTACACCTTGGTTTGGATGAGTTTTATTTTGACCAATATGGTTATCATGGAAATTCGATTTTAAGACCAATTCATTATCCTCCAATTACTTCAGAACCCGAAAATGCAATTCGTGCTGCGGCTCACGGTGACATCAATTTAATCACACTCTTAATGGGCGCTCAAGGCAAAGGACTTCAGGTTCAACGCCATGATGGTCAATGGATTGATGCAATGGCTCAGCCTGATGAATTAGTTATAAATGTAGGTGATATGTTGTCGCGACATACCAATAACAAATTAAAATCGACCATTCATCAAGTGGTAAATCCACCAAGAGAATTATGGGGAACTTCTAGGTATTCGATCCCGTTTTTTATGCATCCTGTCAGCGATATGCGTTTGGATTGTTTAGAAAGTTGCATTGATGGGGATAACCCTAAATTATACGAAGACATTTCTGCAGGAGAATTCTTGCATGAAAGACTAGTAGACTTAGGATTAATTAAAAAATAATTATTTTAGAATTCAAAAGTAAAGTACGGATTATATTATTCGTACTTTATTTTTTAAATGAAGTTTATTATGGACTTACAAGACCAATTAAAAAACCTTTTTCCAGAGCACATCCCTTCTCCAGAAGAAGAAAAGGTTATCGAAGATAAAGAACTTTGGATTCAAGCCGAACCGATGATTTGCAAATTCGAAAAACGAAAAGGGAAACCCACAACTATCATTGAAAGGTATACTGGAACAGATGAAGATTTTAAAATCTTAGCAAAAGAATTAAAAACAAAATTAAGTGTTGGAGGAAGTTTCAAAGATGATTCCATCATTATTCAAGGAGATTATCGTGATAAAATTATGACAATTTTAAAAGAAAAGGGGTTCAAAGTAAAACGTGTTGGAGGTTAAAAAAGTGTTTGTTTGAACAACTTTAAGCCATTAACTTTAAATCAAAAATAAATGATTCAATCATCAGAATTAATACTAAATCCAGACGGAAGTGTTTATCACTTGAATTTATTGCCCGAGAACATTGCTCATGATATTATTTTTGTTGGTGACCAAAATAGAGTTGAAAAAATAACTCAATTTTTTGACAGTATCGAATTTTCAACACAAAAAAGAGAATTTAAAACGCAAACGGGAACACTTAAAGGCAAACGAATCACTGTGATGTCAACAGGAATTGGGCCTGATAATATCGATATTGTTATGAACGAATTGGATGCTTTGGTAAATATAAATTTAAAAACGCGCCAACCAAAAACAGGATTAACTTCCTTAAATATTATTCGAATTGGCACTTCGGGTTCTTTGCAAGCAGACATTCCAGTGGATAGTTTTGTGATGGCGAAGTTTGGCTTGGGATTAGACAACATGCTCCGCTCCTATTTAATCGATACAATTTCAAATTCAGAAATGGAAGAGGCATTTATAAAACATACGAATTGGGATTTGAAAAAAGGTAAGCCTTATGTAATTTCATGTTCTGAAAAGTTAGAGCAACTTATCGAAAGTGACAAAATACACAAAGGAATTACAGCAACGGCAGGAGGTTTTTATGGTCCTCAAGGACGTGTTTTACGTTTAAATATTCAAGATGAAAATTTGAATTCTAAAATGGATAATTTTAAATTTAATGAAAATAGAATTACCAATTTAGAAATGGAAACCGCTGCAATATATGGTCTTTCCAAACTAATGGGACACAATGCACTGTCTTTAAATGCTATTATTGCCAATCGTGCAACTGGCACTTTCAGTGAAGATCCTTATAAAGCTGTTGATGAATTGATTGCTTATACATTGGATAAATTGGTGCAATAAATTTGTAAAAATGACTACTATAAAAATCGCGGGTGTTCCAGAACATTTCAATTTACCTTGGCATTTATCAATCGAAAATGGTGAATTTCAAGCTAATAAAATCGATTTGCAATGGACTGATGTTCCTGAAGGAACAGGAAAATTGTGTCAAATGCTTCGAAATGGTGAAACAGACATTGCCGTTATTTTAACCGAAGGAATTATTAAAGATATCGTTGCCGGAAATCTGAGTAAGATTGTACAAATATATGTTG
>JBIIWQ010000358.1:0-2571 GCA_044338805.1 Crocinitomicaceae bacterium | reverse complement strand
TGAACCAACGTTGGATTATGTGATTGTAAAAATACCGCGTTGGAACTTTAATAAATTCCCAGGAACTGATCGTAAACTTGGGCTTCAAATGAAGTCGGTAGGTGAAGTAATGGGAATCGGAAGATCATTTCAAGAAGCGTTGCAAAAAGCGTGTCAATCGTTGGAAATTAATAGAAATGGTTTAGGTGCTGACGGACGTGAGTTAACGAATCAGGACGAAATATTACACAGTTTAGAATTCGCAAGTTGGAATCGTTTATTTCATATTTACGATGCCATTAAATTGGGAATTCCATTCAAAAAAATTGTTGAGAAAACTAAGATTGACATTTGGTTCTTGAAACAAATTGAAGATCTAATCAAATTAGAGCGTAAAATTGAAAAATTCCATTTGGAGAATATTCCAAAAGAATTAATGTTTGAAGCGAAACAAAAAGGTTATGCAGACAGACAAGTTGCACATCTTTTACGTTGTTTAGAATCTGAAGTGTACAACAAACGGATGGAACAAGGAATTAACCGTGTTTACAAATTGGTTGATACCTGTGCAGGAGAATTTGAAGCTCAAACACCTTATTACTACTCAACATTCGAATTTGAAAATGAAAGTATTAAGTCGGACAAAAAGAAAGTAATTGTTTTAGGTTCTGGTCCAAATCGTATTGGTCAAGGAATTGAGTTCGATTATAGCTGTGTTCACGGCGTTTTAGCTGCAAAAGAATGTGGTTATGAAACAATTATGATTAATTGTAATCCTGAAACTGTTTCAACAGATTTTGATACGGCGGATAAATTGTACTTCGAACCGGTATTTTGGGAACATGTTTATGATATTATCAAACACGAAAATCCAGTTGGTGTAATCGTTCAATTGGGCGGTCAAACAGCACTTAAAATGGCTGAAAAATTAGAACGATACGGAATAAAAATACTTGGGACTAGTTACGAAGCATTGGATTTAGCTGAAGACAGAGGTCGTTTTTCGAAAGTATTGGAAGAGAACAATATTCCTTTTCCAAAATATGGAATTGTAGAAAGTGCAGAACAAGCATTGGAGCTTTCAGATGATTTAGGATTTCCACTTTTAGTTCGTCCTTCTTATGTTTTGGGTGGACAGAAAATGAAAATTGTTATCAATAAAGATGAATTGGAACACCATGTTGTTGATATTATCAATGAGATGGGGAATAATCAAATTTTATTAGATCACTTTATTGGTGGTGCAATTGAAGCTGAAGCAGATGCAATTTGTGATGGTGAAAATGTACACATCATAGGAATCATGCAACACATAGAACCAGCGGGAATTCACTCAGGAGATTCATACGCGGTATTGCCCCCGTATAATTTAGGTGATTTTGTAATGCAACAGATAGAAGATATAACGGTTAAAATTGCTCTGGCATTGCGAACAGTTGGATTAATGAACATTCAATTTGCGATTAAAGATGACAAAGTTTATGTAATTGAAGCAAATCCACGAGCTTCTAGAACTGTTCCTTTTATAGCAAAAGCATACAATGAGCCCTACGTGAATTATGCTACGAAAATTATGTTAGGCGAGAAGAAGCTTTCAGATTTCAATTTCAATCCACGTAAAGAAGGATATGCGATTAAAATCCCAGTTTTCTCTTACGAGAAATTCCCAGATGTGAAAAAAGAACTAGGTCCAGAAATGAAATCTACAGGTGAAGCAATTCGTTTTATCAAGAATTTGAAGGATCCATTCTTTACAAAGATTTATTCTGAACGAAACATGCATTTGTCTAAATAGTGGTTGTAACGGCTAGCATACCAGGGGTTTTTAGAACCGTTTTAATCATAATCGGTGCAATAGTTTTGTTGCGATTTCTAGGTCAATTGATGATTGCAAAAAGAAACATGGAAGCTGAACGTATTCTCAATAAAAACCAACGAGAAGGTGAAGCAGAACGCCAACGCAAAATGAAAAGTTTTGGAAAAACGACAATACTGAGTGGAGGTTCCAAACAAAAAGAAAGTAAAAGTCATCCGGATATAATGGATGTTGATTACGAAGAAATAAAATGAAGAGATAAGAGATGCAGCAACTGTATCTCTTTTTTATTTCTAGCAATTGTAGAAAGGACATTGCACTTTTTTAGATACAAATTTCTCTAAAATCTCAAGATTTTCTTGGAATCAACTCAACTTTTTTCTTAACTTATATAAGAAAAGCATGGCTGATTCATATACAAAGCTTTATATTCAACTAGTTTTCACTGTAAAACGAAGAGAATGTTTAATTCACGCAGATTGGGAAAATGAACTTTATAAATACATTACAGGCATCATTAAGTTGAAGGATCAATCGCTCATTGCGATAAATGGAATGCCAGATCATACGCATATGTTTATTCGAATTAAACCGACTTGTGCACTTTCTGATTTGGTAAGAGAAGTGAAAAAAGCTTCTACAAATTTCATTAATGATAATAAATTTACACAATCTGCTTTTAGTTGGCAAAATGGATTTGGTGCTTTTTCATACAATGAGCGTCAAGTTGAGATGATTACGAATTATATCAAAGGGCAAAAAGCGCATCACGCAAA
>JBIIWQ010000357.1:0-2573 GCA_044338805.1 Crocinitomicaceae bacterium | reverse complement strand
CAGATTTGTTGAATTATTATTCAAAGCATAAAGATTTAGCGCATTTACAGGTTGAATTCATACACATTCGAGGTTTTGCTCTATTCTTTGCTATGATTACCTTATCCATTCAAGCATTTTTTTTAGCAATCGGAAAAACATGGGTTGTATTAATCGCCGCATTAATTACAGCGAGTTCAAATATTTTATTGGATTACGTCTTGATCTTTGGAGAATGGGGATTCCCATCATTGGGGTTAAAAGGAGCTGCTTGGGCCAATACCATTGCTGATTGCTGTGGAATGTTATTTTTAGTTTTCTTTTTAATCTTTTCAAAAGAGCGAAAAAAATTAAAACTGTTTTCTCATTTTTCAATTAACCTTCCTTCACTGAAAGAATTATTAAAAATTGGCAGTCCAATTATGTTTCAAGGCGTTATCGCTTTGGCCACTTGGACAATCTTCTTTACTTGGATTGAGCAAATTGGCAAATTTGAATTAACCGTTTCACAAAATATTAGAGCAATTTACTTCTTAGCTTTTGTTCCAATTTGGGGATTTGCTGGAACAACGAAAACCTATATTTCCCAATATTTAGGAAAAGGAGACCACGAATCGTTAAAAATAATTCAAAGAAGGATTCAATTAATGACAGTTATTTCTTTGTTCATTTTCTTTCACGGAGCAATATTTTATCCGAAGCAACTTATTGGATTTATAAATCCGGCAGAACAATATATTGCTAAAAGTGCAGAAATAATGCGTTTCATATCTGTATCAATAATGATGTACGGATTATTCAGTGTTTATTTCCAAACGATTAATGGTAGCGGAAACACGATGATTTCATTTACAATTGAATTAATATGTGTTGGCGTATATACTTTTGCTGCTTATTTATTAATTAAAGTCTTTCATGTAGATATTTTTTGGATTTGGTCTGTTGAATACATTTATTTTGGTTGCATGGGACTCTTGTCCATTTTATATTTGCGGTTTTTTGATTGGAAGAAAAAGGTAGTGTGATGAAAAAAGAAAATTTTCGAATTGTTTTTATGGGTACGCCGGAATTTGCCGTTTGTATTTTAGATAAACTTGTACAAGACAACTATTCGATTGCTGGAGTTATTACTGCACCAGATAAACCAGCTGGACGCGGGCAACAAGTAAATGAAAGTGCAGTAAAAAAATATGCTGTAGAAAAACAATTAAACATCCTTCAACCAACGAATCTAAAAGATGAGACATTTATTCATCAACTAGAAGATTTACGTGCCGATTTATTTGTAGTTGTGGCTTTTCGTATGTTACCAGAAATAGTTTGGGCAATGCCTCCAAAAGGAACGATTAACTTACACGCTTCCTTATTGCCAAATTACCGTGGTGCAGCTCCAATTAATTGGGCAGTTATTAATGGAGATGAAGAAACTGGGGTAACTAGCTTTTTTATTGAAAAAGAAATTGATACAGGAAAAATCATTGAACGCTCAAAATTAGCAATAGGCGAAAATGAAACTGTTGGAGAATTACATGATCGTTTGATGAATTTAGGTGCAATTGTTATTGAGTCAACCGTTCAAAAAATAATGAAAGGAGAAGCGATTGGTATTGAACAATTAAAACTAGCAGAAGGTGAATTGAAAATTGCTCCAAAAATTTTCAAACAAGATTGTAAAATTGATTGGAATCAGAACATCGATAGTGTTCATGATTTTATCCGAGGACTCTCTCCTTATCCTGCCGCTTGGTGTTCTTTGAAAAATTCAGTTAAAGGTGACGAAAAAACATTCAAAGTCTTTCTATCTGAAAAAACGACTACTCCTTCAAATGGTAAAACTTCTTTAAGAGAAGAAATTGATGGTATTTTATTTCCATGTAAGGATTTTTATTTAAAAGTCACAGAATTGCAAATGGAAGGCAAACGAAAAATGAATTTCAAAGAATTTTCTGCAGGAAATAAGGCGTCTGATTGGCAAATAGAAGATTAACTCATTAACCGATAAAATACGTTTACTGGTCGAAATGACCTTGAAAAATGGGCGTTTCAGCCATTGTTATCAACAAAATGGTGCTTTTTTCAACAAAAAAGCACTTTTTTTTACTAAAAAGCTTGTGTGGGTGGGATATTCAGATATATTTGCTTCGGTAATTAAATAACAAACATTCTAAAAACCAAAAACTATGAACAAAGCAGAATTAATTGATGCGATCGCATCAGAGTCTGGATTAACAAAAGCTGATGCTAAAAAAGCGTTAGATGGTTTTGTAACAGCTACAGCAAGTGCATTGAAAACTGGAGACAGAATTTCTCTAGTAGGATTCGGATCTTTCTCAGTTTCTAACAGAGCTGCAAGAACAGGACGTAACCCACAAACAGGAAAAGAAATCAAAATCGCTGCTAAAAACGTTGTACGTTTCAAAGCTGGTGCTGAACTTTCTGGAAAAGTTAATTAATCCTTTCTTTCAAGAAATTAAAAGGGGAATCGAAAGGTTCTCCTTTTTTTTGTGGTAATTTTTCGGATTGATACATTAAAAAATCAAATCTCTATATTTGCAGCCAACTTTGACCCATGTATAAAGAAGATAAAGCAGTAT
>JBIIWQ010000356.1:0-2576 GCA_044338805.1 Crocinitomicaceae bacterium | reverse complement strand
GGGGTAAATCAATTGTAAACCAATGAACTATAAAATGGTGTGTTTACCGAATGTTAAGCCAATGTTAATTAAACTCGAGGGCTTTTGAAATTATAAATCATTAAAAAAGAGTGGTTTAATATTTTCAGGTTCTTTTTTAAATGTTAAGATAATGTTATGAAAATTAAGAAAATCTTAAATCAATAAAAAGTTAGTGTTAACTGTATATTAATAAAATACTTTTGGACTCTCAAAATTTAATGTATGAAAAGAAGAATTTCGAAATTATTCGGTTTATCTATGCTAGTATTAAGTTCGCTGCTTACAAGAGCGCAATCTGATACGGTTAAATCAATTGTTAAAAGTGAGGGGACTACTAAATTAAATTGGTATGATAATATTCAGATAAGAGGTTACTTACAAGTAAGATATAACCGCTTATTAGAAACGAATCCTGATTTAAAATGTGAACAATGCGATAAATCTTGGGGAGAAAATGGTGGTTTCTTTATTCGTCGTGCACGTATGATTTTTTCAGGCCAAATATCAAAAAGAGTTTATTTTTATGTGCAGCCAGATTTTGCTTCTTCAGCTGGAACAACAGGTCATATTGTACAACTTAGAGATGCTTATTTTGATTTAGGCTTGGATAAGGATAACCAGTTCAGAATTCGTTTGGGTCAAAGTAAGGTTCCTTATGGTTTTGAAAATATGCAGTCAAGTCAAAATCGATTACCTTTAGATAGAAATGACGCATTAAATAGTGCAGTATCAAATGAACGTGATTTAGGAGCTTTCTTTTATTGGGCGCCGAAGACAACAAGATCATTATATTCTTCTCTTGTGAAAGATGGTCTTAAAGGTTCAGGTGATTATGGTGTATTTGCTTTTGGAGCATATAATGGGCAAACAGCTAATCAAACTGAAAGAAATGACAATTTGCATATAGTAAGTAGACTTAGCTATCCTATTAAAATTAAAAATCAGATAATTGAACCAGGTATTCAGGCTTATAGTGGAAAAGTTGTATTGCTTTCGACTAGTTCTGGCGTTAAGAAAAATGATGATTCTGAATATTTAGATCAAAGAGCAGCCGCTTCATTTATTTTATACCCAAAACCATTTGGTATTCAAGCTGAATATAATATTGGTAAAGGCCCAGAATATAATAAATATACAGACTCAATTGAGGTGCAAGGATTAAAAGGTGGTTATATTACATTGTCGTATATGTTGAAGTTTGGAAAACAAACATTAATACCTTTTGTTAGAGGACAATATTACGAAGGAGGGAAAAAACATGAATTGGACGCAAGAAGTTATAAAGTTAATGAATATGAAATCGGTTTAGAATGGCAGCCGCACAAAACATTTGAATTAGTCGTGATGTATACAATTTCACATAGACGATTTGAAGATCATGCAAAGCAGGATAATTTTCAATCAGGAAATTTATTAAGGTTACAAGCCCAAATAAATTTTTAATTGGTTTATTTAGGACTAGTCATATTTTTCAATTTCTTTAAACGGAATTTCTACCTCAATTTCATAGTTTGGATGTTGTTGGTGGAGATAGGCGATAAGATTATTAATTTTGGTATTGTCTGAGCTATCCAAAACCTTGAAGGTTAGCTCTTTAACTAACTTTTTATTGTCATAAGCGAATTCCAATCCAACTAACTCCGCCATTGGCACATTATTATAGGAAACCGTGTTATCATCAATTGTAAAACCTTCAGTACTATATTCTTTTAAAACAGAACAAGAGTTCAAAAAGAATAAGGATAGAAAAAAGAAAATGGATAGCGTTTTCATGTGTACAAATATTAAAGTGAGTTTGAATCTTTTTAAAGGTAAAAATAAATATAAATAATAACAAACATGAATACCTAAATTAATTCTTAATTATCTTTGCACCAATGATAAACAATCAAGATACAATCTGTGCTTTATCTACTCCAAATGGAGTTGGTGCTATCGCAATAATTCGAGTTTCTGGAAATCAATCTTTGAATATTGTATCCAAGGCATTTTCAAAAAATCTTTTGGATAAAAGTTCACACACTGCGCATTTTGGGTATTTTAAAAATCCAAAAGGAGAATTAATCGATGAGGTCTTAATTACTGTTTTTGCAGATGGAAAAAGTTTCACCGGTGAAGAGTCTGCTGAAATTGCGTGTCACGCTTCTCCTTATATTCAGCAACAAATTATTCAAACATTGCTTGATGGTGGATGCAGATTAGCCAATCCAGGGGAATATACCATGCGTGCTTTCATGAATGGAAAATTGGATCTTTCGCAAGCAGAGGCAGTGGCGGATTTAATTGCTTCTCAGTCAAAAGGCGCGCACGATATTGCTTTAAAACAATTACGTGGTGGTTTTTCTTCTGAATTAAAAGATTTACGGGAAAAACTCATTCATTTTGCTTCTTTGGTCGAGTTGGAATTAGATTTCGCTGAAGAAGATGTAGAATTTGCTGATCGCAAAGAATTGTTGCAATTGGTTATTGATGTTCTGAATTTCATTAACCGTTTAGCTAAATCCTTTGAATTAGGTAATGCAATTAAAAATGGTGTTCCAGTAGCAATTGTTGGA
>JBIIWQ010000355.1:0-2586 GCA_044338805.1 Crocinitomicaceae bacterium | reverse complement strand
CTATCCTCTCAGCTTAATGCCTAGTTCTTTCATTTGGTCTTCGTGCAAAGGAGATGGAGCATCTATCATCGTATCTCGGCCACTGTTATTTTTTGGAAATGCGATATAATCTCTAATTGATTCAGAGCCACCCATCGTTGCAACTAATCGGTCTAAACCGAATGCTAAACCACCATGTGGTGGTGCGCCATATTCAAATGCACTCATTAAGAATCCAAATTGCGCTTGAGCTTCATCTTTTGTAAAACCTAACAAATCAAACATTCTGGATTGCAAATCTCTATCGTGAATTCGGATAGAACCACCACCTAATTCAACACCATTCATCGCTAAATCATATGCATTTGCTCGAACCTTTCCAGGATCGGTATTAATTAAATGCATGTCTTCCGGTTTTGGAGAAGTAAATGGATGGTGCATCGCATGATAGCGCTCACTATTTTCATCCCATTCCAATAATGGAAAATCCATTACCCATAAAGGTTTAAATACATTTGGATTTCTTAGTTCTAATTCGTTTCCTAAATGAAGGCGTAATTCACTCATCTGCTTGCGTGTCTTTTCAAGATTCCCGCTCATTAAGAAAATTAAATCTCCAGGTTGTGCGTTTGCTTTTTCTGCCCATTTTGCAAGATCTTCTGGAGAATAGAACTTATCTACAGACGATTTGAATGTTCCATCAGCGTTACAACGTAAATAGATTAGCCCTTTAGCCCCGATTTGTGGTCTTTTCACCCATTCGGTTAATTCATCAATCTGTTTTCTTGTATATTCAACACAGTCTTTTGCATTAATTGCAATGATAGCCTCTGCATCATCAAAAATTGCAAAACCGTTTCCTTTTGTAACGTCATTCATTTCAACGAACTCCATTTCAAACCGAATATCAGGTTTATCTGAACCATAACGAGCCATTGCCTCTGCATAATCCATTCTTGGGAATTTTTCGACAAGCTCAACACCCCTTACCGACTTAAAAAGATGCTTTATGAGTCCTTCAAACATATTAAGGATATCATCTTGTTCCACAAAGGCCATTTCACAATCAATTTGAGTAAACTCAGGCTGACGGTCAGCTCTTAAATCTTCATCACGGAAACATTTAACAATTTGATAATAACGGTCGAAACCAGAAACCATTAACAATTGCTTAAACGTTTGAGGAGACTGAGGTAAAGCATAAAACTGTCCTTCATTCATTCTACTCGGAACAACAAAATCTCTTGCACCTTCTGGAGTAGATTTTATTAGGAATGGTGTTTCAATATCCAAGAAATCTTGGGAATCTAAATAAATTCTTGTTTGAAGCGCAACTTTATTTCGCAAACGCAATTTTTCTTGCATTGGATTTCTTCTTAAATCCAAATACCGATATTGCATGCGTAATTCATCGCCACCATCGGTATCATCTTCAATTGTAAAAGGAGGTAATTTGGCGCTATTTAAGACTGTTAATGCTGAAACAACTATCTCAATTTCACCGGTCGGCATATTTTTATTCTTACTAGAACGCTCTACTACAAAGCCTTTTGCTTGCAAAACAAATTCACGTCCCAGTTTATTTGCTTGAGCAAACAACTCAGCATTATCCTCTAAATTCAAAGCCAATTGTGTAATACCATAACGATCACGTAAATCTATGAAGGTCATTCCTCCAAGTTCACGTGTGCGCTGCACCCACCCAGCCAGTGTAACTTCATTGCCAATATGTGAAGGGCGTAATTCGCCGCAAGTGTGACTTCTAAACATGTAAAAAATTGTATTATTTGAAAACAAAGATAATTAGAACCTATGATTCGACAAGTGAACTAAATATTATTCGAACAATTAAAAAAATCAATTGGTTTTAACACTGGACAATTATACGTTTTCTTGCGTTCCTTTATCTGAAAATTTTGTTCTTATAAAGTCCATGGATAAAGGTTTACCAATGAAGCCCGAGATTAGTTTATTTGCCTCCACTTTTTCCATGTCCCTTTTATCAATTGAAGAGGATAGCATATATATATCCGTATTTTTTAAAAAGGCAAGATCTTTTTCAGATAATTGATCTAACAATTCAAATCCATTCATTTTTGGCAAGTTGATATCAAGAAAAATCACTTCTGGCGCTGGCAAATTTACTGCTTCTAATTCTTTTAAATAATCTAAAGCTTCTGCGCTAGATTTAATTAACGTAACATCACTTTCAGGAAACACTTGATGAATGATTGCAGGGTGAACGATACCTATTATATCATCATCATCTATTAATAAAAATCGTTCCATATTATTTAATTCAATTTTGGCAAAAATAACCTAATAGTTGTCCCAACTTCAAGTTCTGATGTAAATTTAATATTACCACCCATTTTTGCACATATTTCTTTACAGATATAAAGCCCAATACCAGTGCCAGCACTACTACTTGATGCTCGGAAAAACATATCAAAAACTTTTTCTTGATTTTCTTTTGAAATTCCTTCGCCATTATCGGTTATTATGATTTCAACACCCTCATTCGAGTTGTTAACGTAAACATGAACCAAAGGATTAGGAATAGTTCTCTTTCTATATTTTATTGCGTTAGATATAAAGTTTTTCAAA
>JBIIWQ010000354.1:0-2587 GCA_044338805.1 Crocinitomicaceae bacterium | reverse complement strand
AGTGTTATGTTTTCATTTGTTGCCCCAAATCTGATATTATCAGCAATGGTTTCTGAAAACAAAAATACATCTTGAGGAACAATGCCAGTTTGATTTCTGAAATCTGAAAGATTAATTTCTTTGAGTTCTTGGTCGTCAATTAAAATATGGCCTGAATCAGCATCAAATTGACGCATTAATAAATTAATGACAGTTGATTTCCCACTTCCTGTTCTTCCTATAATAGCAAGTGTTTCTCCAGGATTTATGGTAAAACTTAAATTGTTTATGGCACTTATTCCAGAATTGGGATAAGAGAATGAAACATTTCTAAATTCAACTTTACCATTAAAGTTAAACGGCACTTCAGTTGGGTTTGTAATGGAAGGCTCAGTTCTCAAAAATTCGTTGATTCGAGTTTGAGATGCTGCAGCTCTTTGAATAATAGAGGTAACCCAACCAACGCTCGCAAATGGCCAAGTTAGCTTATTTACAAATAAAATAAAGGCTAAAATCCCACCTAAAGAGATACTGTTGTCATATGTCTTTAGACCTCCTAAATAAATAGTTAAAATTGTACTCAAACCAATAAGAAAGACAATTGTCGGCATGAAAAAAGCATTTACAACAACTAATTTCATGCTCTTCTTTTTATAGAAAGAGGCGGAATCATTGAATTTAGCATGCATTTCTCTTTCTTTACCATAAGCTTTTATTACACGAAGTCCAGAAAAAGTTTCCTGAACAATTGTTGACATCATTGATTGTTCTTTTTGAACTTCTGTGCTTAATTGATTCATTTTCGATGAAACTTTATAAATCAAAAAAGACATTAATGGCAATGGAATTAGCACAAAAAGAGTAAGGCCAGGGCTAATATCTATCATTTGAAAAATCACCAAGCCAAACAATGCAACAAGGTTAATAGTATACATTAATCCAGGACCAAGATACATTCGAACTTGACCGACGTCTTCAGAAATTCGGTTCATTAAATCGCCAGTTGTGTTTTTTTTGTAAAAAGCAGCATCCAACCGCTGATAATGTGTATAAATTTCATTTTTCAAATCAAATTCAATCAAACGTGACATGATTATTATCGTTTGACGTGTTAAAAACAGGAAAAATCCACTTCCAAGCGAAAGCAACATGTATACACCGCCTATTTTTAAAGAAAGTAGTAGGGCATCTTTTATTCCATTAATTGGATTTTCGAGCAGTAAATTATCTATTGTAGATTTCACATAAAGAGGCATTTGAACCCCGAAATAATTTGAAATAACAATGAATAAAATTCCCAATAGGAATCGCCATTTATATTTTATAAAATATTTGTTGAGATAGCTCAGTGACTTCATACGATTAATTTCCTATTTTTGTGCCCAAGTATGCATAACGATGTAAATACGGAATGCAAAAATAGACATTCAGCTTGAATTAAAATTATAACATTTGTCGTTTAAATATGTTTGATGTTAAAAAAATTGAGGATACGAACCTCATGGAAAATCCGGTGATTGCTCAAATGAGTAAATATAATCACGAACAATTATTGTTTTGTAACGATAATGCAACTGGGTTAAAAGCTATTATAGCTGTTCATAATACTGTTTTAGGACCTGCTTTAGGAGGAACGCGTATGTGGGCATATGCCAATGAAATGGATGCGTTAACAGATGTTTTGCGTTTATCTCGCGGTATGACTTACAAAAATTCAATTTCAGGATTGAATTTAGGTGGTGGAAAAGCTGTTATAATTGGTGACGCTCGCACAATGAAATCTGAAGCGTTGATGAGACGTTTCGGGAAATTTGTGAATAGTTTAGCTGGTAAATATATCACCGCAGAAGATGTTGGGATTGGCACTGCTGATATGGTTTATGTGAACATGGAAACAAATCATGTTGTTGGTTTACCAGGAAAAAGTGGAGATCCATCGCCAGTGACTGCTCATGGAGTTTACGTTGGAATGAAAGCGTGCGCGAAGGAACAATTTGGTTCAGATTCATTGACAGGAAAGAAAATTGTTGTTCAGGGTGTTGGACACGTTGGAGAATATTTAGTTAAGGCATTGGTTGCTGAAAAGGCAGAGGTTTATATTTCTGATATTCATGAGCCAACACTTCAGCGCATTGCACATGAATCTGGTGCACATGTTGTTGGATTAAATGATATTTATGACATTGACATGGATATTTATGCTCCATGTGCTTTAGGTGCAACAATTAATGATGACACACTTTCTCGTTTGAAATGTTCAATTATTGCTGGTGCAGCCAATAACCAATTACAACAAGAAGATATTCACGGTAGATTGGTGATGGAAAAAGGAATCATTTATGCTCCTGATTTCGCATTGAATGCTGGAGGTGTTATCAATTGTTATTCAGAAGTTAAAGGACTTTCTTCTGAATGGGCGATGGATAAAGCAGAAGAAATTTACAATACTATAGGAAACATCGTTAAACGATCTAAATCTGAGAATATACCAACGTATCAGATTGCTAATAAAATGGCAGAGGAAAGAATCGAGTCGATTGGAAAAGTAAAATTGCCATTATAAAAAATGCTAAATAGAAGACATTTAAGAATTAAAGTTTTACAGGTG
>JBIIWQ010000054.1:0-9238 GCA_044338805.1 Crocinitomicaceae bacterium | reverse complement strand
TTTCCAAAGAACATATTGTAAAATTTTATTTTCTTGGGTTACATCTAATTTAGCTTCTTTCGCCATTTCTGGCACAATTTTACGCCAATTGGCTTCAGTGTATTTCGCTGCTTTTGGCAAATCATGGCATTTCCCGCAATGCTCAGAAAATAAATAATCACCTTCGGCAATTTCTCTTGAAGGAAAATCAATTGTTTTGTCACTTTCAACGGTTTCCACCTTGTTAATAACTTCAGTTGTTTTTGGTGCACATCCTACTAATAGAGCTATTGCTGAAAATGTAAAGACTAATTTTTTCATGTTAATTTATTTTTTCAAGTGTTACTGTTGTGATTCCGTTTCGTACGAAATTTAATTTTTGTGCTGCTTTCAACGAAAGATCAATAATATGAGAAGAACTTTGACTTAAACGATCATTGATCTTCACAATTACCATCGAATCATTTTTTAAGTTTTTCACCAGTATTAATGTTCCAAAAGGTAAATTTTTATGTGCTGCCGTTAAACTATCTTGCCGAAACACTTCACCCGAAGAGGTTTTTTTTCCTTCAAATTTATTATGGTAATAACTTGCTTTGCCCGTTTGTATGTTTGTTTGGTAAACAAAACTACAGGTTAATATTACAGTTAAAATCCAAAAATACTTCTTCATAAATATCTTAATGTGCAACAAAATAGACAAAGAAGCCAAGGTGCCCAAACTTTTTATCAAAAGATTAACATTTTTTGTTCATTAAAATATCTTGCAAACAGCGATTCATTTTACGAGATTTACCCTTTCAATTTAATAAGCAAAATGCAACAACAAGAATTTATACAAGCGAATTGTGGGCTTATCCCGAAATCAATAACAAATACCCTAAACCTTTTAAAGGAGGGTTCTACAATCCCATTTATTTCTCGTTATCGAAAGGAAATGACTGGTGGATTAGATGAAGTTGAAGTTGCGCAAATTCGAGATTTGGCAAAAAAACACGATGAATTGATTGCCCGTCAAAAAACAATTCTTTCCTCCATTGAAGAACAAGGGAAATTAACGACCGAATTAAAGGAGAAAATTGAAGCTTGTTTCGACTCAAATAGTTTGGAAGATCTTTATTTACCGTACAAACAAAAACGGCAGACCAAAGGGGATAAAGCAAAGAAATTGGGCTTAGAACCCTTGGCGAAAATGATTATGTCTCAACGAGGTGGTGATCCAGCATATTTAGCAGAGAAATTTGTGAAAGGCGAGGTGGAAGACGAGGAAATGGCAATTGCTGGCGCAAAAGATATTATAGCAGAATGGATCAATGAGAATGCAGTAGCGCGTTCTAGAATGCGCCAGCTTTTTCAGCGCAAGGCAATTATCCAATCGAAAATGGTGAAAGGGAAAGAAACGGAAGGTGAAAAATACCGAGATTATTTTGATTTTAATGAACAATTAAATCGGTGTGCTTCGCATCGTTTTTTAGCATTAATTAGAGCAGAACGAGAAGGATTTATTTCATTAAAAGCACAACCTGTTCAAGAAGAAGCATTGGAACAATTGGAACGTTTTTTTGTCAAAGGCAATGATGGCTGTTCAGATGTTGTGGCAGAAGCTTGCAAAGAATCCTATAAAAGATTAATGTGTCCTTCGATTGAAAATGAAGTGCTAAGTGAAGCGAAAGAAAAGGCAGATAAGGAAGCAATTAAAGTGTTTTCCACCAACTTGAGACAATTATTACTCGCTCCACCTGTTGGTTCAAAACGAGTTTTAGCTATTGACCCAGGCTTCAGGACAGGATGTAAAGTTGTTTGTTTGGACGAATCGGGAAGTTTGCTCGTCAATGCAACGATTTATCCTCATCCTCCGCAAAACGAAAGCGGTCCAGCTCAAGCGAAAATTGCACAATTAGTTCAAGCATACAAAATTGAAGTTATTGCAATTGGTGACGGAACAGCAGGACGAGAAACTGAAAGTTTTATAAAACGCATTCGATTCGACCGTGATTTGGATGTTTATTCTGTAAGAGAAGACGGTGCCTCAATTTATTCTGCGAGTCCAATTGCACGAAAAGAATTTCCTGATTACGATGTAACAGTAAGAGGTTCAGTTTCTATTGGTAGACGATTAATGGATCCATTGGCTGAGTTAGTGAAAATTGATCCAAAGTCGGTGGGAGTAGGCCAATATCAACATGAAGTCAACCAATCTTTGTTAAAAGATGCCTTGGACGATGTTGTTGTTTCATGCGTGAATGCTGTAGGTGTGGATTTGAATACAGCATCACCTTATTTGTTGAGTTACGTTTCTGGATTAGGACCAACGTTGGCTGAAAATATTTTAGCCTATAGAACTGAAAATGGCAGTATAAAATCACGTGAGGAATTGAAAAAAGTAAAACGATTGGGAGATAAAGCATACGAACAAGCAGCTGGATTTTTGCGTGTTCGTGACGGGGAAAACCCTTTGGATAATTCTGCTGTTCATCCAGAAAGTTATATAGTGATTCAAGCAATGGCTAAAAAGCTGAAGGTAGATCTGAAGGAAATGATAGGCAATGAATCGCTTTTAAAGGAAATTAAAAAAACAGAATTCCCTGAAATTGATTCATATACATTTGACGATATCATTAAGGAATTAAAAAAACCAGGACGAGATCCAAGAAAACAGGCAAAAGTTTTAGAATTTGATGCGTCAATTCGAACCATTGATGATTTGAGAACAGGAATGATTTTACCAGGAATCGTTACGAATGTAACCGCATTTGGCGCATTTGTGAATATTGGTATTAAAGAGAATGGTTTAATTCATAAATCGCAATTAGCGGATGTTTATGTTGAAGATCCGTCTCAATTTATATCTTTACATGAACATGTTGATGTAAAGATACTTGAAATTGATGTTGCGAGAAAAAGAGTTGGATTGAAACGGCTGCAATAGATAAAGATCTATTGCATGTTCAGCTTTATCAAAATTAATTAATTTTTTATGAAAAAACTGGTACTAATTTTATTGATCAACTTAACCATCAGCAATGCTTTTGGTCAGGAATGGGTAATTATAACATCTGTTAATAAGCACGTGGATATTGTAAGCGATAATGAATTTTATGGCGTAACATATGATAAAATACTTAAAATTCCAATGATGTATAATAACATTGAAGTGATAAACGAAATGATTTATTTATCTATGGATACCGTTTCAGGAATGGCTAATTTAAAGTGTGAAATTGTTATTCCTGTTCAATATGATGGTATTGAGAAATTTGATAAGAGCTCATTTATTGCTTACAAAGGAAATTTGCATTTTTATTACAATGATAAAGGTGTTTTGTTAAAAAATAAATTTGATTTTGTTCAAAAAGTAAACAAACACCTTTCTGTTGTAATGCTAAATGATCAGTATGGGCTTACTTTTGACGGCGAGATAAAGGTTCCTGTTAACTATGTAGAATATGATGTTTCAGGCGATTTAATCTATCTCTTTGGTTATAAGGATAATGTAATTAGGGACAATATTTCTGCTGGAGTAGCAAATGAAAATGGTGAAATAATTATTCCTGTTGAGTACGATGGTATTGAGGAAAATGAAGATGTTGTTTTTGTGAATAAAAAGGGAAAGTATGGTGCATTTGATCGTCATGGTAAACTCATCGTTCCAGTTGAATTTAATACTGTAGAATTTTATAGAAATTGTCTCCTTGGAACGGCTCCACAAAAATTTGCATTATACAAACATGATGGTACAGTCTTAATCCCTATTAGCGAGAAACAAATTAGGATTTTAGATGAGAATGGAGAAGTATATGCAATCCAAGAAAATAATGAATTCAAAGTATTTATTCCACAGAGTAAGGAAATTTTAAAAGGATATGTTCAGGTCTCTGATAAACTATTTTCAAAAAACACAGAGGTTTCAATTTTGGATTATTTTGCATTTTTAGCGCATCAAAAGGAAAATAATTATTTATTGAATAAAGATGCTTCTGCTGAAATACCTATTACTGATCTGCTGCCAGATACAGCTCAAATTGAAAAAAAACTACTTCCCGTTTATCTTAATTTTCTCAATCAAATAGTAAAGGAAGAAAGAACTTCTGTAATTGATTATCACTTAACAAAAAATACTGATTTTAAGATTGAAATCCCTTTTGAAGAAGATGAATCAATTGAAAAAATGTTGAATTTCCCCATAACTGGAATTACACATGAACAAGCAACTTTATATACCAAATGGCTAACAATGTTATATGCCGAAATAGTTAGCGATAATGATTATGGTTATTTTGTGAATTATCGCCTTCCATCTGAACAGGAATGGATAACAATGGCAGAGTCTGGCTTGAAAGAAAATATGAAACCAAATCATGTGTTGGATAGCGTGAATGCTGAAAATTGTATGCTGTATATTTATGATAATTTGCCAAAGTGTAAAGGCTATGATAGTTATATAAAAAGCTCATTAGGTGGCGGTTCAGTGCCTGTTTTGTCAATGAATCCAGACTGGAATGGTGTTTATCAGCTTTTTGGAAATGTTTCAGAATTTACTGCTTTAAAAGGGGTAAATAAAGGAGGTAGTTATTATCATAGCGCAAAATTAGCTGCAACTAATCAATTTCAAAACGGGGAAGAACCAAAACCATGGTTAGGCTTTAGAGTTGTTGCCGAATTGGTTTACTTTGAATAAAAAAGTGTATTTTAGACCATTATATTATATTATTGAAATTATTTTTTTTTAAAAATACATGTACAAGCAACCCTTTGTTTTTTGAAAGGTACTTGATGAAACTAAATTATATTTATTATGAAAAAACTACTTACTATTTTAACATTGCTTTTCACCCTAATTATGAGTTCAAGTTCATTTGGACAAAACCTAGTTTGGGCAACTAATACATCAGGTCCAGCAGCATGCGACGGTTCGGCTTACATTGATACAAATGTTGTTGTGACGAATCAAATTTGGACTGGTGGTGGTGCCGTTCTTCAAACTGGTGGAGATTCCATAAGTGGTTTATGCGCTGGAACATATATATTAACGTATACTGATTTCTTCGGTAACAATTTAACAATAGCCTTTACGATAGGTTCTGGAGGGGTAAATCCTTGTGCTGGATTGATTGCTTCAGTAACAATAACAGATGCTACAGATTTAGTAACATGTGATGGAACTGCAACGGCAATGGGTCTAGGAGGATCCGCTCCGTATGTTTACCAATGGTCAAATGGACAAGTGGGTGGAGCAATTGGAAATCTTTGTGTAGGAACATATGACTGTATTGTTACAGATGCAAATGGTTGCACATCAAATGGTTCTGGGTATGTTGCAGATGCATCGGCAGCATTGGATTCAATTTTAATCTTTGTGAACAATAGTTATCCGGGGGTCGGTGTGATTGACACTTTGTCGCTTTCTACGATTGAAGATTGTACAATTGATTATGGTTCAGTCGGTTCAGCAAGTATTACAAATTACACATATTTATCAGTTGATTCGTTGATGATAACATGGACATTACTTGATACAAATGGATTAGTCGTAGCAGTTTACACTATTCCAACATTGATTTCTAATCCAGCAGCTGGAGTTTTTAGTGCAACGCTAATTGTATTCTGTTCTCAGAAAAATATAGCTATTAATACAATTAATATTACAGATCAAGTGTATTTGAATTCCGCTGAAATGGGAGTTTTTGAAACTTCAATTTCTGATTTTTCGGTTGTGAATCCTTTCAATAATGTTCTCCAAGTTGTACTTAACGATAATTCAACTGGAAGAATTGTTTTGTTAGACATGAATGGAAGAACAGTATTAGAAGGCAATTTCAATAATGAATCTTCAATCAATTTGAATACGAATAATATTCAATCAGGAATTTACATTTTAAAAGTAGAAATTGATGGAATTGTTTTCACAAGAAAACTCATGAAATAAAAAGATTTAAATCGTTTAGAAGGGCATCGTTTTTTACTTTGCCCTTTTTTTTGCGCTTGTGTTTTTTGCCAAATCACACTGCATAATTCGCAAATCATAATTAATATAGTATCTTTGCGGCAAATACAGAATTTCCTTTAGATAATACAAAGTCATTTTCTGACAACAAAATATAGATGCATTTTAACGAATTAAACATAATAGATCCAATTCTAAAAGCAATTGAAGAAGAAGGATATACAACGCCTACACCAATCCAAGAACAAGCGATTCCCTTAGTTTTAGAAGGGAATGACCTAATGGGATGTGCGCAAACAGGAACTGGAAAAACTGCGGCTTTTTCTATTCCGATTCTTCAGCTTTTAAGTCAAAATAAAGAATATACTGGAAAGAAGAAAATCAGAGCATTGATTGTTACTCCAACGCGTGAGTTGGCAATTCAAATTGACGAAAGTTTGAAGGCTTATGGCCGACATGCTGGATTAAGAAGCACCGTTATTTTTGGTGGTGTTAATCAAAACAAACAAACGGGCGTATTACAAAACGGAGTTGATATTCTTGTTGCAACACCAGGTAGATTATTAGACTTAATGACGCAAGGATTTATTTCTATTCGCGATGTAGAGATTTTTGTTTTGGATGAAGCTGATCGTATGTTAGACATGGGATTCATTCACGATGTCAATAAATTGATTCGTGCTTTGCCTGAAAAACGTCAAAACTTATTTTTCTCTGCGACAATGGCGCCTGAGATATTGAAATTGGCAAGTACAATCCTTCGCGATCCAATCCGAGTAGAAGTTACTCCAGTTTCTTCGACTGCGGAAATAATCAAACAATCGTTGTATTTCGTTGATAAAGGAAATAAAAATGCATTGTTAGTTGATGTATTAGCAGAGCAACCAGCGACATCAGTTTTAGTTTTTACTAGAACAAAACATGGTGCCGATAAAGTAGTGAAGCATTTAGCAAAACACGGAACGAAAGCAGAAGCAATTCACGGAAATAAAAGTCAAAATAATCGTCAACGGGCTTTGAGTAATTTCAAAGACAAAACGATTCGTGTGCTTGTTGCAACAGATATTGCCGCAAGAGGAATTGACGTGGAAGAAATGGAATTGGTGATAAATTTTGAATTGCCAAACATCTGTGAAACATACGTTCATCGAATTGGTCGAACAGGTAGAGCAGGGAATAAAGGAACGGCAATTTCATTCTGTGATTTTGAAGAAAAAGCTTATTTAAAAGATATTGAAAAGTTGATTCATACAACAATTCCAGTTGTGGAGAATCATCCTTATCCGATGGAAGTTTTTGTGATTGAAAAGAAAGAACAACATCAACGTCCACCGCGCCCTTCTAGAAACGGTTCAGATGCAAAACCAACACCAAGAGGCGAGCAAAAACAAGCTTCTGCTAAGAATAAGGGTAAGAAAACGTGGTTTGGAAAGGGAGATCGGTACTAGGAGTTATAAATTGCTAGTTACAAATTACAAGTTGTTTACAAAGGTTTGAACCGATATTTCATTCTAAAAAATAGTCATTGATTGGAATTTTTTCCTAAATGTGATTTCAACCAAAAACTATCAGTTTTAAACTTAAAACTCGTAATTAATAACTTGCAACTTGTAATTTGCAACTAGCAACTAGCAACTAGTAACTTGTAATTTTTTGAATATAACCTTTCTCAACAACAAGGTCGCTTTCAACGTTATTCGTATAAAGTGACCCTGTTCCTAATCCTTGAGGCAGTGTGTTATTATATTCTCCAGCCAATTGGCAAATGGCATTTAACCCTATATTTGATTCTAATGCTGAGGTCAACCACCATGGAATAGTTCGTTCTTCTGCCAATTGAATCCATTCTTGTGTTCCAGAAATTCCACCGTGCAAACTAGGTTTAAGAATGATGTATTGCGGACGAATAGTTTCTAGGAGTTCAATCTTTTTAGAAACATCTTCAATCCCAATCAATTCTTCATCTAAAGCAATTGGAGTAGGAGTATCGTTACAAAGATTTTTCATTTCTTCCCACTGACCTGCTTTTATTGGTTGTTCAATAGAATGAATATCCAATTCTGCCAGTCGTTCCAAAACTGATTTTGCCTGATGAGGTATAAAAGAACCATTTGCATCAACCCTTAAGGTAATTTCATTTTTTGAATAACGCTTTCTGATTGATTGAAGGAGTTTTAATTCTGTTTCAAAATCTATTGCACCAATTTTCATTTTGAGCGTAGAAAATCCTTCTTCTAATTTTTGTTCGATTTGTTCGTTCATGAAAGCTTCATCTCCCATCCAAATTAAACCGTTTATGGCAAGTTGTCGTTTTCCATGCGTAAAATCATTGTCAAAGATGATTCCTTTTCCTCCATTTTGTAAATCACGAAGTGCAGTTTCAACTCCAAATTTTATAGAAGGAAACGTGTTGAGTGAAGATAATCCATGCTCCAAGCTCACTTCGACAGGCTCAGTGCATCGCCATGCTCCATGTTCCAATTCTTCACATACCTCTTGAATCTTTTTCTCAAAACTTTCACTATTCTCAAAATCTGGCGATAATCCTTCAATAATGCTGATTTCACCAACTCCAGTTATTTCATCTTTCGTTAATTTGAGAATCCAACTGTTTTTAATATCCATTATTCCACGACTTGTACCAACCGGTCGTTTAAAATGTAATTCTAATCTGGTGAATGTTGCTTTCATTGGTTATTCACGATTTTATTTTTTGATTAAAAATTCTCAAATTCTCAAATTCTCAAATTCTCAAATTTTCAAATTCTCAAATTCTCAAATTCGCGAATTCGCGAATTCGCAATATATCGAACATGCAGTCTATTTAGCAACGCTGTAAAGGAAAACATCATTTAAACGACCAACCCAATCGCAGTTAATACAGCTATTCCAAAAGTACTGAGTGCTACTTTCTTTAATTCAGGATCAAAATCTTTAGGATTTTTTGTTTTCATCACCTTTTGCAAATGAAGAATGAGGATTATTGCTGGAAGTAAGCCTATAAAAGCAAGAGAATGGTTTAGGTTTACTAGAAACAGCAATTGGCAAATTACTCCTCCAAGTACTAAAAAAGCATGATACAATTTCGCCCAATCAGGACCTATTTTAACCACTAATGTGTTTTTTCCTGATTTTGCGTCATTCGTTCTGTCACGCATATTGTTTAAATTCAAGACTGCAGCACTTAATAAGCCAATTGAACATGCTGGTAACAGTATAATCCAATCAATTGACTTGGCATAAAGTGGATAAACACCCAAAACACTTACAATTCCAAAAAACAAGAAAACCATGATATCGCCGAGTCCATAGTAG
>JBIIWQ010000353.1:0-2589 GCA_044338805.1 Crocinitomicaceae bacterium | reverse complement strand
GAAAAACAATTCTCAAATATGTTTGAGAAAGCTTCTAGAATGAAAGGTATTACTGGTGAGAATTTATTGCAATTATGTGAAACTCGTTTGGATAATACAATTTTCAGATTAGGCGTTTCTCCTACTCGTAGTGGTGCTCGTCAATTAGTTTCTCACCGTCATATTACAGTAAATGGAGATGTTGTTAACATCCCTTCTTATTCTGTAAAAGTTGGTGATATTGTTGGTATTCGTGAGAAATCTAAATCATTGGAAGTAATTTCTAATTCTTTAGCTTCTAATAATAAAAAATACGACTGGTTAGATTGGAATTCTTCTGATTATACAGGTAGATTATTAAGTGTTCCGGCACGTGAAATGATACCTGAAAACATCAAAGAACAGTTAATCGTCGAATTGTATTCTAAATAATAAATAAAGCATTAAAATGGCAATTCTTGACTTCCAAAAGCCTGACAAGGTTATTATGATTCAGTCCGATGAGCATCAAGGACAGTTTGAATTTCGTCCGCTTGAACCGGGTTACGGAATAACAGTAGGTAACGCATTGCGTCGTATTTTGCTTTCTTCATTAGAAGGATTTGCAATTGCTTCAGTTCGTTTTGAAGGTGCTGATCATGAATTTACTACTATTAAAGGTGTTGTAGAAGATATTACAGAAATTATACTAAATTTAAAACAAGTTCGTTTTAAACAACAAATTGAAGGTACTGATAACGAAACAGTTGTTGTTTCTATTAGTGGTCAAAATAAATTGACAGCTGGTGATTTAGGTAAATTTACTTCTGCTTTTCAGGTTTTAAATTCTGATTTAGTAATTTGTAATATGGAATCTTCAGTTAAATTGGAATTAGAACTTACGATTATTAAAGGTCGTGGTTATATTCCTGCTGAAGAAAATAAATTAGGTAATGTTCCTTTCGGTACTATTTTTGTTGACTCGATTTTTACTCCAATAAAAAATGTTAAATTTTCTGTTGAAAATTTTCGTGTTGAACAAAAAACTGATTATGAAAAATTAATTTTTGATATTGTAACTGACGGTTCTATTCATCCTAAGGAAGCTCTTAAAGAATCAGCTAAAATTTTAATTCACCATTTTATGTTATTCTCTGATGAGCGTATTACATTGGATAGTGAAGTGAAAGCAGATTCTGAAGAATTTGATGAAACATCTTTACACATGAGACAATTATTGAAAACCAAATTGGTTGATATGGATTTGTCTGTTCGTGCATTGAACTGTTTGAAAGCAGCTGATGTTGAAACATTAGGTGATTTGGTTTCATACAACAAAAATGATTTGTTGAAATTCCGAAATTTTGGTAAGAAATCTCTTACTGAATTAGAAGACTTAGTTGATAACAAAGGTCTTAATTTTGGAATGAATGTTGCCAAATATAAATTGGATAAGGATTAGTATCGCACTAAATTAATAATGGCGTAATAGGTGGCTGAGCTAAAGCGATACCTTTGAAAAGACTCAGTTAACCGTTACTTACGAAATTTAAAAAAAATGAGACACGGTAAAAAAAATAATCATTTAGGTAGAAAGACAGCTCACAGAAAAGCTATGCTATCTAATATGGCTTGTTCTCTTTTATTGCATAAACGCATCAACACTACAGTTGCAAAAGCGAAAGCATTAAGAGTTTATGTTGAGCCTTTAATAACAAAATCAAAAACAGATTCTACACATTCTAGAAGATCTGTATTTAGTCACTTGCAAAGTAAAGAGATTGTTTCTGAATTATTTAGAGATATAGCTCCTAAAATTGCTACACGTAATGGTGGATATACTCGTATTATTCGTACAGGTTACCGTTTAGGTGATAACGCTGAAATGTGTTTAATTGAGTTAGTTGATTTCAATGAAATCTATTCTAATGAATCTACTAAAAAAGTAACACGTCGTTCTCGTCGTGGTGGTAAAAAAGCTGGTGACGATGTTGCTGATGATTCTACTGCTGAAGTTTCAAATGATGCTTCTGAAACAGAAACTCCTTCTAATGATGAGTCTGCTTCTGATACTGAAGAAACGAAAGAAGACTAATTTTGTTATTTTAATACAAAATATTAAGGGTAATGGTAACATTACCCTTTTTTTATATGTGATTGTTTCGTTTTAATTAAATTGAAATTCTAACTTTGCAAAAAATTTTTTCATGGAAGAAAGAAAACCTGCAGTAATCGTTTTAGCCGACGGTACTGTTTTTGAAGGAAAGGCAATTGGTAAGATCGGTTCAACAACTGGTGAGATTGCTTTTAATACTGGAATGACTGGATATCAAGAAGTATTTACGGATCCTTCTTATTTTGGTCAAATACTTGTAATGACCACTCCTCATATTGGTAATTATGGAGTAAAAGATGAGGATGTTGAATCAGATAGAATTAATATTGCTGGATTAGTTACTAAAAAGTTTTCAGATATAGCTTCTAGAGTTTCTTCAAATGGAACTTTAGAAGATTTTATGATTTCTAATGAAACAGTTGGAATATCTGATGTTGATACTCGTTCTTTAGTTCGTCATATTAGAAGTAAAGGTGCTATGAATGCAATTATCTCTTCTGATGAATTAAATATAG